>NZ_KV796804.1:110305-140157 GCF_001809235.1 Corynebacterium sp. HMSC072A04
GTATAGATGCATTCACCACCTGAGCCCGCCTCAGGATCTGCCCAGAAGTTTGGCAACTGGGGCAGTTATCCACTGCGAAACGAAGCGCCCAGCACTAAGAAAACCATCTCAGCGAAGCGACCCCGCAATAAAACTACGGAAGCGCTCAGCAATCTGCGCAATTTCCTGCCCCGCGAAGTGCCCCGGGGACCACGCCGCCACCAGCGGCACACCGCCCAGAGTCCGTTCACCATCGACCACGTCGAAGCCCACCAGCCGCGCCGGCTGCAGTTCTGTCATCAAGGCCACGGCCCGGCCCGAGCGGGCCAAGGCGCTCAAGGTTGCGGTGTCATCGCACTCGACGTGCGAGCCCAAGGCGCAGCCAGCCGTGCCCACGAAGGAATCCACCACCCCACGGGACACGCTGCGACGCGAAGGCAGAGCCACCTTTTCTTGCAATAACCTTTTAACGTCCACGCTGGTCGAACCCGCGCACTCCAGCGCCAATGGGTGCGTCGGCAGCACCCAGGCGCGCACCGGAATCGTGCCCAACGCCAATGAGGCCACGTCATTGCCCGGCGGGATGGTGGCAATCACCACGTCGGCGGAGCCTTCCAGCGCGTCGAAGACGTCGTAGTGCGTAACCGGGGTCGTGGTGAGCAGTGGGATAGTCGAGCCAGCGGCCTCGATAAAGGGCGCAAGCAGAGTCGAAATCGTCGTCGGCGTAGCAGCCACGCGCAGCGCCGGGATACTGCCCGCGCGGAGTGCCTCCACCGCCTGCCCGGCGCGCGCGGATTCGGCGAGGAGGCGGCGGCACGTCGGAATGAGAGCGTGTGCCGCGTCGCTGAGCGCCAGTGCGGAACCGGCCCGCACGAAAAGCTCCAGGTCCAGCTCCTTTTCAAAGCGCCGCAGCTGCCGGCTCAGCGCCGGCTGGGTAATGCCCAGGCGCTCCGCGGCGGCAGTCACCGTGCCAGCTTCGGCGACCGCAAGGAAATATTTGGCCTTCACCATGTCCATTCCCTTACTTCTACCACTACCAATGCCTTGAGGGTATGACTTTCCAGCTTTTTCGACATTAGACAACATGACATCACCAAAGAATAATGAGACCACTACCACAACAACCCCAGGGAGGTTTCCATGTCACACGTCGGCGCCGCCATTGCCGAATCCCTCGCCGCGCACAACGTCACCCGCGCTTTCCTCGTGCCCGGCGAAAGCTTCCTGCCCGTGCTCGACGGCCTCTACGATTCCCCCGTGAAGGCCATCGTCACCCGCCACGAAGGCGGTGCCACCTACATGGCCGAAGCCCATGGCAAAGCCACCGGACAGCCCGGCGTCGCCATGGTGACGCGCGGCCCCGGCGCAGCCAACGCCTACGTGGGCATCCACACCGCCTGGCAGGATGCCACCCCGCTCGTTCTCTTCGTTGGCCTTATCCCCATCTCGGATCGTGACCGCGAGTCCTTCCAGGAGTTCGATCCCAAGGCGTGGTTCGGCACCCAGGCCAAGCAGGTCTTTGTCCTCGACGATCCGTCGCGCGCCTCCCGCGTCGTGGCCGAAGCTTTCTTCCAAGCCCAGCAGGGCCGCCCCGGCCCCGTCATCGTGGGCCTGCCGGAGGATATTCTCCACCAGGAGTTCACCGGCAGCATCCACCCACCCATCCCGGTGTCGGAAGGCGCGCTTTCCGACGATCACCTGGACCTCCTCTCCCGCGAGCTGAGCCGCGCAGAGCGACCACTCATTTTTGCCGGCGGTCCGCGCTGGACCCCGGAGGCCGCTGAAAAGATCACTCGCTTCGCCGAAGAGCACCGCATCCCGATCATTCAAGACTTCCGCGCCGCTGACCGTGTACCTTTCGACTCCCCCGCCAACGCCGGCTGGCTCGGCTATGGGCGCGACCCACGCGCGGCGCAACTTTTGGAAGCTGCCTCCCTCGTCATCGAAGTCGGTGCCGTTCTCGGTGATGTTCCTACCGACGGTTACACCTTGCGCCAGTCACCGCAGGAACGCAACATCGCCATCAACCCCGATACCAGCCTGCGAGGCCACTCGGTGGCGCTGGTAGAACACATTGTGGCGAGCCCCGTGGCCTTCGCTCACACCCTGGATCGCCTAAGCGTCGAGGGCAAGGACACACGCGGCGAGTGGTTTGATACCGCGCACGCGAACCACCTCGACTTCGCCACGCTCCCCGACCCCGCGGACTACCGCCCGGGCAAGGAGGGCACCGCCCACATGGAGGCCGTCTTCGCCGCGCTGCATGAGCAGCTGCCGACGGATTCCATCTACACCTTCGGCGCCGGCAACCACTGCATCTGGGCCCAGCAGTTCCTGCGCTCGCAGGTCTATCCCTCGCAGTTCAGCGTGCGCAACGGCTCGATGGGCTATTCCATCCCGGCCGCAGTGGCCACCAAGCTGCAGTTCCCGGAGCGCACCGTTGTCACCGTTGCCGGGGACGGCGAATACCTCATGAACGGTCAGGAGCTGGCTACCGCGCTGCAGTACGGTGCGCCTTTTCTCATCATCGTCATGTCCAACGGCGAGTTCGGAACCATCCGCGATCACCAGAAGAAGCACTTCCCCGACCGCGTTTCCGGCACGCAGCTTGTAAACCCGGATTTCGCGGCGGTTGCCCGCGGCTTCGGTGCCCACGGCGAGCTCATCACTGATGACGCCCAGGTACCGGAGGCCGTGGCCCGCGCCCTGCGCGCCATCGCCGAGGACGGCGTACCAGCGCTTCTCAACGTCATCACCGACCAGGCACATTCCCTGCCTATCCCACCCTCCGCTGTTGTGCACACCAGCGAAACGTCCACCAGCTAAAGGAGGCTCACCATGAGCACGACACATACTCCTCCAACTTCGAACGCCGTACCCGCTAGCCAGCTGAAGGAAGGCGAGCACATTGTGGGCGATGGGGTCGTCGCCAAGCAGCGCCCCGCTGCCTCCACTGCATCGTGGATCATTACGCTCTTCGGCACCGCCGTGGGTGCTGGCATCCTCTTCCTACCGCTGAATGCCGGCGGTTTCGGGTTCTGGCCGCTGGTCTTCGCCACGGTCTTCATTTTCCCGCTGGTGTACTTTTCACACCGCACCTACGCGCGGATTGTTGCGGGCGCGCCCAAAGAGGACCACGGCAAGGACATCCTCGAGTTGGTCTCCCAGTATCTGGGCAAAGGCCAAGGAATCGTCTTCGCGGTGCTGTACTGGATCACGGTCTTTTCCACCGTCCTCATCTACGGTGTCTCCATCACCAACGCGGTGGATAGCTTCATTGTCAACCAGCTGGGTGGCCCGTCGCTCGACCGGTGGCTGCTGGCCATGCTCTGCGTGGGCGTGATGACCGGCGCCTTCGCCATCGGCCGCAAGCCGATGATCTGGCTGGCCCAGGTGCTGGTCTACCCGCTGATTATCGCCCTGGCCGTCACCTCCATCTACCTCATCCCACGCTGGGACCTCCAGAGCTTCATCCATTTCGATGACGGCTCGAATGGCTACGGCGGCATCATCAAGGGCATCTTCCTCATCCTGCCGGTGCTGGTCTTCTCCTTCTCCCACATGGCGGCGCTGTCGCAGTTCGCCATCGACATGCAGCCGCAGTACGGCGAGAAGACCGAGAAGCGCGTTTCCCGCACGGAGTTCTACACCGCTATCCTGCTCGTCGTCTTCACTATGTTCTTCGTGTGGTCCTGCGTCCTCGCACTCGGCGCCGACGGCATGAATGAGGCCCTCGAGCAAAACATCCCGGTGCTCTCCTACTTCGCCAACGTCACTGGCACTCCGTTCATGGCTTACATGGCCCCCATCGTGGTCATCTGCGCCATCGTCTCCTCCTACTTCGGCCACATGCTCGGTACCGAAGAAGGCACGGAGTACCTGTTGAAGAACGCTGCGCCGAAGCTGGCGGAGAAGGTCTCGCACCGCACGCTGCTCAACATCATTTATCTCATCGCCTTCGTGTGCACCACGCTCGTGGCGATCTTTAACCCCTCCATCATTTCCATGATTTCGGTTGTCTCCGGTGTCTTCGTGGCGTTCATCGTCTACCTGGTTCCGGTGTATATGTTCAAGAAACTGGACGTGTACAAGAAATTCCGCAATGACCCGTGGAACTACTTCGTCTTCGGCATGGGCCTGCTGATTATGGCCGTGACCATCTGGGACATGATTTAGAAAGGACGTGATTATGCTTCGTAGTGATCTCTCAAGCTTCCCCGAGTACAAGGTAGGCAAGGATTTCCCCAATGCCTTGAAACTCTCCTCCAATGAGGTCCCCTTCCCGCCTGCCGAGGACATCATTGCCGCGGTTGCCGACGCCGCCCGCACCACCAACCGCTACCAGCAGCCCGGCAGCCTGGAACTCACCAATGCCTTGTGCAATTACCTAGGCGTTCCGGCGGATCACATCTTCGTCTCAGCGGGCTCCACGCCCATCCTGCAGGCCACCATCTTGGCTGCCTGCCACACCGGCGATGAGGTCATCGTGCCCTGGCGCAGCTTTGAGGCTTACCCCCTCTACGTGCGCATGGCCGGCGCGGAACCGATTCTGGTCCCGCTCACGGAGGATTACCGCGTCGATTTGGAGGCAGTCCTTGCCGCCCTGACGGAGAAGACCAAGCTCATCATCCTGTGCAACCCCAACAACCCGACGGGCACCGTCATCACGCGCGGTGAATTCCGAGCCTTCATGGACCGGGTGCCCGAGGATGTCGTGGTCCTGCTGGATGAGGCCTACTGGGAGTACAACGACGCCCCCGATACCCCAGATTCAGTCGAGGAATACCAGCGCTACCCCAATCTGCTCGGCGTGCGCACCTTCTCCAAAGCATGGGGTCTGGCCGGCATGCGCGTGGGCTACGCGGTGGCAGGACCGGAAATCATCAACGCGCTGCAGCTGCTCTCCTTGCCTTTGACGGTGACCGCCATGGCAGAAACTGCCGCTGTGGAGGTGCTCAAGCGCCACGACGAGCTTGACGACGCCGTCGAGATCACCAAAGCACAACGCGACCGCGTCTGCGCGGAGCTGGGAGCCGAGAAATCCTACGGCAACTTCGTCTGGCTGCCGCGCGCGGATGCCGCGGAGGTGGAGACGAAGATGCTTGATGAAGGCGTGGTCATCCGCCGCTACCTCGACGAAGGCGTGCGCGTGTCCATCACCGATGAAGCCGAGACCACCCAGTTCTTGGAGGCCTGGCGCCGCGCGGGCATTCAGCCTTGGCGGGGCTAGGTGGCCTCCTCCTTTCACCCCCTCAGCCCAAGTGCCCCATAAGCCCATACTGAGACAAATGACATAAAACGCAAGAACCTTGCAATAAGTCACATACAACCCCATAATGGGGCGCAACCCATACACACTTCAATCATTGGAGGATGAAGCAATGTCCGGATTTCGCGTAGAAAACCCCGCTACCGGTGAGGTTCTCGAGACTTTTGATCACGCTACTGACCAGGAGGTCCTGGCCGCTGTCGACTCCGCGCACGAGGCATTCCTCAGCTGGCGCGAGACCCCGATCGAGGAGCGCGCCAAGGTAGTCACGCGCGTTGCCGAGCTCTTCGAAGAGCGCAAGGATGAGCTCGCAGAGATCATCGCTACCGAAATGGGCAAGCCGATCTCCGAGGGCGTCGAGGAGGCTGAGTTCAGCGGCGCTATCTTTAGCTACTACGCCGACAACGGCCCCAAGTTCGCCGCCGACGAGGAAATCCCCGTCGAGATGGACGGCAAGGGCTACATTCAGCGCCGCCCCATCGGCGCTCTGCTGGGCATCATGCCGTGGAACTTCCCCTACTACCAGGTCGCGCGCTTCGCCGCCCCGAACCTGATGCTGGGCAACACCATCGTCTTGAAGCACGCCACCATCTGCCCGCGCTCCGCGCTTGCCATCCAGAAGATCATGGATGATGCCGGTGTTCCCAAGGGCGTCTACACCAACGTCTTCGCTACCCACGAGCAGGCAGAGAAGATCATCGAGCACAAGGAGCTGCGCGGTGTGTCCCTCACCGGCTCCGAACGCGCTGGTGCTGCGGTGGGCTCTCTGGCTGCGAAGAACCTCAAGAAGGCAGTACTGGAGCTCGGTGGCTCCGACCCGTACGTCATCCTCGACACCGATGACGTCAAGCAGGCAGCCAAGGACGCGTGGGAGACCCGCATGTACAACACCGGCCAGGCGTGTAACTCCAACAAGCGCCTGATCGTGATGGACGATATCTACGACGAGTTCGTCGCTGAGCTGGTCGAGCTCGCAAAGGCTATGAAGCCTGGTACCCCGCAGGAGGCTTCCGAAACCGTCTACACCCCGTTGTCTTCGCGCAGCGCGGCAGAAAACCTCAAGGATCAGATCGACCGCATCGTGGCCGCCGGCGCCACCCTGCACGTCGGCGGTGAGCTTGCGGATGAGAAGTCTTCCTACTTCAGCCCCGCGGTGCTGACCGATGTCCCGGTTGGCTCTGATGTCTACTACGAAGAACTCTTCGGCCCCGTGGCGACCGTGTTCAAGGTCAGCAGCGACGACGAGGCTCTCGAGCTGGCCAACGACACCCAGTACGGCCTGGGCGGTTGCGTCTTCTCCAAGGACGTCGAGCGCGCTGAGAAGATTGCCCAGCGCCTGGAGGTCGGCATGTCCAACGTCAACACCTACGCGGCGGAGGGCGCCGAGGTCCCCTTCGGTGGTGTGAAGAACTCCGGTTACGGCCGCGAGCTGGGCCCCTACGGCATGGATGAGTTTGTCAACAAGCGCACCTACTTCGTGGCCAACTAAGGAGATCCCATGACGTCACTAGGAAACTTCGTTCTCGAGGTCCACACCGCGCTTTTCGACGGCCACGATACCTCCGTCCTGGACAAGCACTTCGCCGACAACTTCGTGGAGCACTCTCCCCTCATCGCTAATGATGCAGAAGGTCTCAAGAAGTTTGTCACGGATCTGGGCGAGGGTCTGAAGTACACCAACGCCCGGGTGATTGCCGACGAAGCCAACGGCCTCGTCGCTTTGCATGGTCGCTTCGACGGCATCGAGGATGAGCCCTTCGTCGGTTTCGATATTTACCGCGTCGAGGGCGACAAGATTGTCGAGCACTGGGACAACCTCGTTCCCCTGGCAGAACCGAACGCAAGCGGCCGCACACAGCTCGATGGCGCTACCGAGATCGGTGATGAGAGCCTCACCGAGCAGAACCGAGAGTTCGTCATCGAGTTCTTCACCCGCTCGCTCATCGGCGCTGATTACTCCGGCTTCATCGACAACACCCGTGATGATCAGTTTGCCCAGCACTCCCCTGATATCGCCGATGGCGCTCAGAACTGTGTCGATTTCCTCACCAAGCTGCAGGAGGATGGCGAAGGTCTAGAGTATGAGCGCATCCACCGCACGGTTGCACAAGGACAGTTCGTTCTGACCCATTCCGAAGGCAGCATCGCTGGTGCGCGCCATTCCTATTGCGAACTGTGGCGCGTCGAGGACGGCAAGCTCGTCGAAATGTGGGATGCCATTTCTGAGGTCCCCTCCGATGACGAGGCGCTTCATAAGCACGGCATCTTCTAGGCCATAACCCAGGTTGCAAACCTAGGCCGCACGCCGAAAGGCTGGGCCGCTCCTTGATACGGGGAGCAGCCCAGCCTTTTCGTGTTTTCGGCGCGATCTGGAACCAGGTCCGGGCCGAAACTGCCCGTTCTGCCAAAACCCTCGCTCCTGACTCAAGATCTGGCCCGAACTTTGGCAACTAGGCGAGTTCGTCGCGTCTAAAAGTGCCGCATCTAAAGCTGGCTCTAAGCCCAGCCTGCCGGCACCAACCCGAGGATGGAAATGATCGAGTAGATGAAGGCCAAGACATAAACCACGATGATGGTTCCTTGGATTACCGGGTGAGCGAGTCCGCCCACGTTCCAGCCCGGGTCGCGGTCGCCCTTCTTACGGGAGGCGTGCAGCAGCATCACCGGGATGACGGACATGATGGCGCCTGCGAAGCCACCGGCATAGGACAATGCCGCAACGAAACCGCCGAGGCCAGCAATGGAAATCACCAATGGCGGAACAACCGTCAGCGCCACTGCCACGATGCGCTGTCCCTTCACGCCTTCCCAGTGGAAGATGTCGAGGACGTTGCGCATGGTGGTAAAACCAATCGCCAAGAACGACGTCAGCATGGCCGCCAGCGCAAAGATATTGGCCAAGTAGTAGGCCACCGGACCCAGTGCCTCACCCCAGGCAATGGTCACCACCTCGGTGACCTCCATGCCAAGCAGACCAAGGGCGGCAAAAGGAACCAACGCCAAGGTAAAGCCCGTCACCACCATGCCGAGCACAATTGCCCGCGCGGTCTGCTGTGGCTTGGCTGGGTCCATGCCCTGCACCAGTTCCGGAACCACGTACTGTGCCAGGAAGGAGAACACCGCGAGGTTCAGAATCGGGACAATGAAGAAGGGATGAAGAACCAGCAGGTTCTCAGCCTTGATACCCGGTCCCAGGATTGTCCATCCACACAGCACCGCGATAATGATCGCCATACCGGCAGTGATGGCCCCCTCAGTGGCACCAGTGGTGTGCAGACCGCGGTACATCACCCATGAGCCAAACCCAAAGAAGATTAACGTGCCCAGAAGCGGCGGCAACCCGAAGATGTTGTTGATCAAGTCACCCGAACCAGCAGCATAGGCAATCAGCGCACCGATGCCGTTGACGATGATGGCCACGAAAACCAACCAGCGGCCCCACTGCCCTAGGTAATGCTCCGCCAATCCGGAAACCTGCAGCGGCGCCTTGGTGCGCATGGCTGTCTCCGCCACGTACAGCATGGAAATGGTCGTGAGGGTGCCTGCTATCAGCAAAGCGATAACGAGTGCGAGGAACCCTCCGTTGCGGGCAGCATAAGGAATAGAGAGGACACCAGCACCGATGTTGGTGCCGAAGATGAGGGCGATGCCCTGCACGAAGGACAGCGCGGGTTTGAACTCCGCCGTGGACTCATCCTTCTGCGGCACAGAAATGTTGTTGGACAAAGACTTCTCCGATAACTAAGGACTAATAAAACAGGAGCTCACCCGGAAAGAACCGGGTGAGCGAAAGAGTGAACTACTTGTACTCGTTGAACTGCTTGACGACGACCTGCAGCGCCTCACGCCACAGGTCTTCCGGGATAGCCAGGGAGGGCAGGAAGCGGATGACGTTGTGGTCGAGGCCGCAGGTGAGCATGAGCACGCCCTCGGCCTTGGCGGCGTCGACAATCTTGTGCACCAGCTCAGCATCCGGCTCACCCTCAGCGGTGACGAATTCGAGGGCGAGCATGGCGCCGCGGCCGCGGAACTCTGCTACGCGCTCATCGCCCAGGATGGGTTCCAGCTCCTCACGGGCAATCTTCTCCAGGTTCTGGGCACGTGCACCGAAGTCCTTCTCCTCGAATTCCTTGAAGGTTGCCAGCGCAGCAGCACAAGCCACCGGGTTACCCGTGTAGGTACCGCCCAGGCCCCCCGGCTGCGGAGCATCCATGATTTCTGCACGGCCGGTCACTGCGGACAGCGGCATGCCGGAGGCAATGCCCTTCGCGATGGTCACCATGTCCGGAACGATGCCCTCATGATCGGAGGCGAACCAGGTACCGGTGCGCATCATGCCTGCCTGGATCTCGTCGACGATGAAGACCACGTCGTTGTCGTTGCACCACTTCTGGATTGCTGCGAGGTAGCCCTCCGCCGGAACGACGAAGCCGCCCTCGCCCTGGATCGGCTCAGCGACAACGCAGGCCAGGTTGGCTGCGCCGACTTCCTGCTCAATCATGGTGATGGTCTTCTTGGCAGCTTCGGCGCCGCTCAGGCCGTCACGCAGCGGGTAGGACATCGGTGCACGGTAAATCTCCGGTGCGAAGGGACCGAAGCCATTCTTGTAGGGCGACTGCTTGGCGGTCATCGCCATGGTCAGGTTGGTGCGTCCATGGAAGGCGCGGTCCATGACGACAACGCCGCGCTTGCCGGTGTAGTTACGGGCAATCTTCACGGCATTCTCGACGGCCTCCGCACCGGAGTTGAACAGCGCGGTCTTCTTCGGGTGATCGCCCGGGGTGACCTCGTTGAGCTTTTCTGCCACGGCCACGTAGGACTCGTACGGGGAAATGGTGAAGGAGGTGTGGGTGAAGTGTGCAACAGCTTCCTGCACCGCAGCCACGACGGCCGGGTTCGAGGCACCAGCGGAAGTCACGGCGATGCCGGAAGCGAGATCGATGAAGCGGTTGCCGTCGGCGTCGGCAAGAATGCCGCCATCGGCATCCACCACGTAGCCCGGAAGCGAGGGCGCCATACCCGCGGGGAGGGCATTCTTACGACGCTCATCCAAGGCGGCACTCTTCGGGCCCGGGACCTGCTGGCCCAGGTGGCGGGACTGCTCAATGTGGTACTGAAGTTCCTGCATGGTCTTCCTTTTGTGTTCGGATGAATAGGATGCCACTTAGTGTGGCCCCTACCACCCTGACACCACTATGGACAGGGTGTATAAATTTTCTGCCCACAGCTGTGTACTCTGTCCACCATGCGTGAGATTTCCTTCCGCTGGCTTCTCAACCAGCGCTCATTGAACCTGCGAAGCATCGTCGCCGGCAGCGCTTCATTCAGCACCATCCACGCCTCCGAGCTCGCAGACCCCACCGAGTTCACCTCCCCCGGCGCGCTCATGCTCACTCTGGGGCTCGTTTTCCGCGACGACCCGGAAGGCTTCGAGCACTATGCCGCTGCTCTCGCCGCAGCCGGGGTACACGGCATTGGTTTCGGTACCGGACTCGCCTTCGCCGAGGTACCACCCGTACTGACCCGTGCTTGTTCCCAGCACCACCTCACCCTTTTTGAGATTCCGCGCGCCACCCGCTTCGTGTCCATCACTACTGCGGTAGCCCAGGAACAGGCCCGCCTCGAAAACAATGCGCACTTCACCTTCCACCGCCAACAAGAGCGCCTCAATCACGCAGCTGTGTCGGGCATCCAAGCGCTCATCGATGAGGCGAGCAATCAACTCAGCGCCGCTGTAGCGGTAGCTAGTTCCTCCGGAGCGGTGCTCAGCCAGAGAGATGCGGAGCAGCTCAGCGCAGCCAGCGCCGCGGTGGAGGCCGCGGAGCAGACGGGGCGGGGCACGGGGACGTCGACAAGCACAGGTGCCACCATCACCAGCACCTTCGGCTCCGCGGGCCGGCGTTGGGCCGTCGCCGCCAGGCGCACGGAGAAGTTCGATTCTTATTCGCGCGCGCTCATCCGGCATCTTTCGGGTCTAGCCAGCCTGCTGCTTGATCACCCCGATGGCAATAACCACGCTATTCTCGGGGCGCTAGCGCTTGATGCCCAGCTCGCCGGCGTTGACTCCCCCGCCCTGCACGCGGCCTTTCACTTGATTGATAGCCACGATCTCGTGGATGTTCTCTATGTCACGGCTTCGACCCCGTCGCGCCTCGCGCGCACAGTGAGTGAGATCGGCAAGACCGAGCCGCACAGCTTCGTCCGCCCGGAACAGGATTCTGCACTTCTCATGCTTCCTCCGGGAACCGCAACCTCACACCTGTTCAAGAAACAGTCGCGCTACCTTCGCGTCTCCGCCCTTCGGGGTGTTGCGTGGCAGGAGCTGAACCCAGCACTGCTGTCTTCTCTTCAAAGCCATGCGCGCAGCCTGCCCCTTGGCACCGTAGCAGCCTTTGATTCTGCTGCGCCTACCTGGCTGGCGGAACCCGGCGTCTCGGAGGCCCTCGGCGCCCGGCGCGCGGCCACGGTCAGCCGCTTGGCCGCCCACGACGTGCAGCGCAACACCGAGCTGCTCGCTACCTTGCGCGCCTTCCTCGTGGGCAACGCCAACTTGGCCACCGCTGCGGCGGAGCTGGGCGTTCACCGCCACACGGTGCGCGCCCGGCTAGACAAGGTAGAAAACCTCTGCGGGGTGGACCTGAGCAATCCCGTCACCCGTGCGGAACTCCTCTTACTCAGCATCGACTCTTAGGGCTTCAGTCCGTAACACTCACTCCGAGAATCAGTAGCTCCGCCGCCACGAGCGGGTCCTTGAGGTCCACCTCGAGGAGATCCTCCAAGTCCGCGATGCGCTTGCGCACGGTGTGCCGGTGTGATTGAAGCTCCTCAGCGGTTCGGCTCACGTGCCCGCCCGCACGCAGGTAGACCTCCAGGGTTTCCGCCAACTCGGTGCCGTGCTCCGCGTCGTGAGCGCGCACCTTGCCCCAGGTTTCTTCGGCCCGGTTGTGCACCGCGCCCTTGACCCTGGGATCCCTAGTCCAGCTCAACGTCCGCGATTCTGGCCCCGCCAACATCCCGGGCTGAAGCCCGAAAGCGAAGGACTCTAGTTCGCGGACAATGCCCACGCCCAGCTCGGCCCACGGCATGGGCTGGCCCACGACGATGCGCTTGCTACCGCGGATATCGCGCAACAAGTCCTGCAGGTTCTTCATTGTGCGGCTTCCTCTGAAAAGCAGGAGGCTAGAGGATTTATCCAGCGTGTATTCGAAAAGCAAGCGCCCGTGATCCTGCAGGCGGGCGTCCAAGGCGTGGAGGAAGCGCTGGTGGGCGCGCTCGCCCTCCGATTTCACCAAGACCGGACGCACGCGGCCCTGCGCATCACCCACGAGCCGGAAGATGCGGCGCATGGGATCCTCCGGCTGGTCCATACCCAACTGAATGGCCATCGCCATGGAGTTGAGTTCGTTTTGGGTGCGCCGTAATTCCTGCGGGCGCTTCACGGTAAGCTCCGCCAGGCCGGCGGCCTGCTTGAGCAGCGCGCGCTCGTTCACACCGAAACTCTCACGCGCCACCGCCAGCAGCCCGAAGGAGCGCGCACCGTGATCGGCCAAGCGCTGGGCCAAGACATTCCACCCGCCCACGCGGCGCGCGGCATAGAAATTCTGGGCGCGGGTATCCGTGATTACCGGGCCCCACTCCACCGGCGGGAGCCCGGGGTGGCTCGACTGCGCGAAAACCCGCCCATCCTTATCCACTAGGCAGGTATGCGCGCCCAGCAGGCGGCTGGTTTTATCCACGAGGGCGTCGAGGCCGGACACGGCGGCGTCGTTGAGCGCGCCCTGCTGAGCAATGAAGAGCTCCAAGCCTTCCTCCCGCTGGCGCTGCAACTCGTCGTGCAAACGCGCGAGCACCGAGACGAAAGGCACGCGCCGCGCCACCGTGAAGAGTGAAATATCGCAGCCCCGGGCGGCCTCCACCATGCCGGGTGGGACCTCAGCGAAGGCTAAACCAACGCCGAAGCCCACCCCCGTCACTCCCCCCTCTGCCACCCTGCGAACGTACTCCACTAGCTGATCGGGTTGCCCCTCAAAGGCCATACCAGTGAGCAGGATGACGGCCCCCGAGCCCACAAACTCGCGGGGATCGCGCAGTTCACAGGGGTGCATAACGGAAAACGGCCGCCCACAATCGTGCAGCACGTCAATCCCCAGATCGGGTTGGCTAGCCAACCATCTGAGAGAAACGTTTCCCTCTTCCAGCCCGGCAGCTACCCCCTTATCCAATGTGGACAATTTCTCACCATTCTTTCACCAGATTGTCTATGGCCCTTCGGAAGTCTAGCCGCCAGAATGACCCACGTCATAAAAAAATTCCGAGTATTAAGGAGCAGACAGCATGCAGGATCTCAAGCACCGCCTCCCCCAGGAGCGGAATGTCTCCACCGCAATCCCTGGCCCCCACAGCCAGGAGCTGAATGCCACCCGTGAAGCAGACGTCGCCGCTGGCGTCATCCCGGGCTACCCCTCCTACATCACCGACGGTGACGGTGGCGTGCTTGTCGACGTCGACGGCAACACCATCGTCGACTTCGCATCCGGCATCGCCGTGACCTCCGTCGGCGCTTCCAACCAGCGCGTTGCCAAGGCCGTCGCCGAGGCCGCCAGCCACCTCACCCACACCTGCTTCCTCAACGCTCCGTACCAGGGCTTCATTGATGTCTGCAAGAAGCTCAACGAGCTGACCCCGGGCACCCACGAGAAGAAGACCTGCCTCTTCTCCACCGGTGCTGAGGCAGTGGAGAACGCCATCAAAATCGCTCGCCGCTACACCGGCAAGAACCGCGTCGTGGTCTTCGACGGCGCCTTCCACGGCCGCACCAACCTCACCATGACCATGACCGCCAAGAACAAGCCCTACAAGCAGGGCTTTGGCACCCTGGCCGCTGATATCTACCGCGCGCCGATGTCCTACCCGCTGCGCGACGGCCTCGACGGCAAGCAGGCTGCAGCGCGCACCCTGCGCTACATCGAGCAGTACGTCGGCACCGAGGAGCTGGCTGCCGTCATCATCGAGCCGGTGCAGGGCGAGGGCGGCTTCGTCGAGCCGGCCAAGGGCTTCCTCCCGGCACTGCAGGAATGGTGCACCGACAACGGCGTCGTCTTCATCGCCGATGAGATCCAGGCCGGCATCTGCCGCACTGGTTCCTGGTTCGCCTGCGATGACGAGGGCATCATCCCGGACCTCATCACCACCGCCAAGGGCGTGGGCGGCGGCATGCCGCTGTCCGCCGTGACCGGTCGTGCAGAAATCATGGATGCCCCGGACCCGGGCTCCCTGGGTGGCACCTACGCCGGTAACCCGGTGGCCTGTGCTGCTTCCCTGGCAGCCTTCGAGGAGATGGAGGAGCTGGATCTGGCTTCCCGCGCCCGCGAGATCGAGGCCATCATCCGCGAAGAGCTGGAGCCGCTGCTTGAGCTCACCACCGTCGCCGAGGTCCGTGGCCGCGGCGCCATGATCGCCATCGAGCTGGTCGACGACAACAACCAGCCGAACGCTGACCTCACCGCCAAGGTGGCCAAGACCTGCCGCGAGCAGGGCGTGCTCATCCTCACCTGCGGCCTGGACGGCAACGTCATCCGCCTCCTGCCGCCGCTGGTCATCAACGAGTCCACCCTGCGCGACGGCCTCCAGGTCCTGGCCGAAGCCATCCGCGCAAACTAACCCGAACCACCACCGACTTAAAGGAGACACACCACCATGAAGATCTACGATTGCATCATCCTCGGCACCGGCTACGGCGGACTGGGCATGGGCGCCCAGCTGGTCCGCGACGAGCAGAAGGACTTCCTCATTCTCGAGGCTGCCGATGAGGTCGGCGGAGTCTGGCGCGACAACACCTACCCGGGTGCTGCTTGCGATACCCAGGCTCTCATCTACTGCTACTCCTACTTCCTCAACCTCGGCGTCTCCCGCATGTTCGCCGGCCAGGACGAGATGCAGGGCTACCTCAAGGCTCTCGCCGAGGAATTCAACCTCTACGATCACATCAAGTTCAACCACCGCATCACCCGCGCCGAGTGGAAGGAAGACCTCAAGGCATGGGAGATCGAGGCCAACGGCGAGACCTACTACGGCCGCGTCTTCGTCGGCGCGTGGGGCCAGCTCTCCAAGCCGAAGATCCCGAACTTCCCGAACCGCGAGGCTTTCCAGGGCGTGCAGTTCCACTCCGCTGAGTGGAACCACGACGTCGACCTGGCCGGCAAGAAGGTTGCCGTCATCGGCAATGCAGCTTCTGCAGTTCAGCTGGTTCCGGAGGTCGCCGAGGTTGCGGAGAAGCTCTCCGTGTTCCAGCGCTCCGCTAACTACATCCTGCCGCGCAACCAGGTCATCTTCACCGAGGAAGAGCTCAAGGAGTTCAAGGAGAACCCGGATTCCTACCGCGCCATCCGCCAGGAGATCCACGAGGTTCGCGAGGAAGGATTCGACCGCACCCGCAAGGGCACCGATTCCGCTGCCGAGGGTGTTGAGCAGGCCATGGAGCACCTGCGCTCCCAGGTCAACGACCCGGAGCTGGTTGAGAAGCTCACCCCGAACTTCGCCTTCGGCTGCAAGCGCATCCTGCGCTCCGATAACTTCTACCCCACCTTCAACCGTGACAACGTAGAGCTCATCACCGCTGGCATCGAGAAGTTCACCGAGACCGGCATCCGCACCGATGACGGAGCCGAGCACGACTTTGACGTGGTCATCTACGCCACCGGCTTCCACTCCCAGGAGTTCCAGGGTGATTTGCCGATTGCTGGCCGCGATGGCGTCGACCTGCGCGAACGCTGGGGTAACTCCCCGGAGGCTTACCTGGGCATGACCGTGGACGGCTTCCCGAACTTCTTCATGCTCTATGGCCCGAACACCAACCTCAACCACCACTCCGTGGTGGCCATGCTCGAGGCACAGGACCGCTACATCTCCCAGGCCGTTGCTTACCTGCGCGAGAACCCGGAGGCAGCCCTCGACGTGAAGAAGAACGTCATCGACGAGTTCAACACCCGCATCCAGAAGGAACTCGAGGAATCTGCGTTCTCCGCTGACTGCTCCTCCTGGTACAAGAACGAAGAAGGCCGCGTCATCAACAACTGGTCCGGCAACGTTGCTGAGTACTACGAGCTGACCGACAAGCTCGAGCTCAATGACTACGAGCTGGTCTAGGAGGTAGTTCACAATGCACACTCTGCACGACGAATTTTCCGGGCGTCCCGTCACTGAGGATGCGTGGAAGGCGCTGAAACCTTTCCGCGATGGTGGGGCGAAGTCCTTCCATAACTTCCCCATCCCGCAGGTGCGTGAGAACTACGTAGCCTCGGCCCACGCCAACCCGCTCCACGAGGAGAAGGAACCCGCGACCACGGATTTCCAGGTCGAGGACTTCCAGGTTCGCCTCTACGACCCCCGCCCGGAGGCGGAGCGCGGCCAGGAGACCCCAGCGGTGCTCTACATGCACGGCGGCGGCTGGCTCATGGGCAACCTAGAGACCCACCACTCCTCGGTACGCCGTATCGCGGTGCTGACTGGTCTCCCGGTCGTTGCGGTGGACTATCGCCTTGCCCCGGAGCACACCTACCCGGCTGCTATCGACGATTGCCGCGCTGCCTACCGCTGGTTGTCCGACTCCTCGGCTGAGCATGGCCTGACCGTGACCTCCATCGCGGTGGCTGGCGACTCGGCCGGTGGCCAGCTCGCCGCCGTGATGGCGAACGAGTTCGTGGGTGAGGAGGGCGTCGCCAAGCTCAGCTCCCAGATCCTGCTCTACCCGATCACGGATTGCTCCCGCGAGCGAACCGAGAACGGTGCCTCCTACAAGCGCCTGGAAGAGGGCTTCCCGCTGGCCTCTGACACCATGCGCTGGTTCATCGATACCTTCGTTACGGAGGAATCGCAGCGCACGGCGAAGGATCTCTCCCCGCTGCTGCACGAGCTGCCGGAGGGCCTGCCCCCGTCACTCGTTATCACGGTGGATAACGATCCGCTGGCGGACGAGGGCATCGAGTATGCCGGGAAGCTGGCCAAGGCAGGCGTCGACGTCACGCACAAGCACCTTCTGGGCTACCACCACGGGCTGTTTACCTCTGCTGCGGTCATTGACCGCGGCGAGGAGGAGCTCGCTGGTATCGCCGAGTTCATCAAGGCGGCAGCGAACTAAAAGCTTCCGCTCCATCACGCACGGGGCAGGCACCTTTCCCAGGCCGCCTGCCCCGTTTGCATAAGTAAATATTTCTGTCCACCTAAAGTTAGGTTCACCATGCTTAAACGCTCATTCGGCATCGCGATGGCATTCATCGGCGTGCTCGCGGGTGCCTCTTTCGCTTCGGGCCGCGAGGCCCTCCAGTATTTCGTTGCTTTCGGCAACATGGGCGTCGTCGGCGCCATCGTAACGGCACTGGCCATGACCATCTCCGGCATCACCATTCTCCAATTAGGTTCTTATCACCGCGCCAAAGAGCACACCTCCGTGTTCAACGCGGTGTCCACCCCCATTGTGTCGAAGATCCTCGATATCGCCACGCTGACCTGTCTGTTCTGCATCGGCTTCGCCATGTTTGCCGGTGCCGGCGCCAACCTCAACCAGCAATGGGGCTGGCCAGTGTGGATCGGCGCCGTCCTCATGCTCGTCCTCACCCTGCTGACTGGTCTGCTCGACGTGGACAAGGTGACCATCGCCATTGGCGCCATTACCCCGTTCATCATCGTCTTGCTGACCATCGGCACGGTCTACACCGTGCTCACCTCCAACCCAGATTGGTCACACCTCAATGAGCAGGCGCAGCAGCTTCCTACGACGCTGCCCAACTGGTGGGTTTCCGCCATCAATAACCTGGGACTGAACGTCATCGTGGTGGTCTCCATGATGATCGTCATCGGCGGCAACTTCCTCGACGCCAAGGAGGTGGGCTACGGCGGCATTCTCGGCGGCGCATGCTTCCTCTTCCTGCTGGCGGTCCTGGTCGGCGGTCTCTACGTCTCCGTAGGCCCGATCACCGAGGCCGAGATGCCAACGCTGGCCATGATTGAGCAGATTCACCCGGCGCTCGGTATCGCCATGTCCGTCGCCATCTACGGCATGATTTATAACACCGCGATTGGCATGTTCTATGCCTTTGCCAAGCGCCTCACCCGCGGCAAGCCGCAGAACTTCTACAAGGTCTATGTCATCTCCGTGCTCATCGGCTTCGTGCTTTCCTTCATCGGCTTCTCCAACCTCATCGGCTGGGTCTACCCGATTCTTGGATACATGGGCATTGCCATCATGTTCATCATCGGCTTCGCATGGTTGAAGAACCGCAAGGACCTGCAATCTGAGGCCGACCTGCGCCGCCGCGCGCGTGAGCTACTCAAGAAGCGCTTTGAGAATGACAACCACCTCTCCGATGAGGAGGCTCGTGAGCTAGTGGCCATCGCTCGCAACTCCTCCATCCCGGAATCTGACTTCATCAAGGAGATCATGACCGAGGTTGATTCCGAGGACATTCCGGAAGAGCTGCAGATCGGTGACGGCAAGCTCCACGCGCTGATCACCGGCAAGCCCATCCCGCGCAGCAAGAAGAAGGTGTAGTTCTCTCCACTCCCCCTCTCACTCTCTACTCTCACACCTTCTCCGTGCCCCCGCATCCAGCCGCCTAGCGCTGCATGCGGGGGCGCAGCGCTTTCCACAGCGCCCACAAAACCAGATCCGCATCGGAGAACCGGATCCGTTCCTCCAGAGCTTCCAGCCGGTGCCGGACCGTATTGGCGTGCACGCCCACGGCCTTCGCGGCCCGGGCCACGGAGAAGCTTTCAGCTTCATAGGCGCGAAAGATCTCTTCGCCATCCTTAATCCCCTCAATCGCGCGGTCGAGCTCCCCCACTGCGTCCTCCAAGCCGCGCTGGCCCAGGTAGGCCGCTGCCTTCTCGATGGCACTGCAGTGAGCAAACTCCAGGCTCTGCAGGTGCAAGGAATGCGTGCGTTCTACCACCACGGCGGCAAGCAGGGCCTGGAGCCACGCTGCCGGGCCTTCCTCAACGGTATCGAAGGGATCAGAAAGCCCGACGGAGCCGAAGAGCACGTCCGCGATCTTCCCCTCCGCTCCCGAATGGGTAGTCAACACGCAGGTGCGGCCGGACACATAGCCCAGCACCAGCGGCACGCCCGCATCCTGGGCCAAGGCGAAGGCCTTGTCGCGCACATCGCTGCGGTAGGAATCCTTGACGGAATCGGAGACAAGGAGCCGCATCTTGGCATGCTCCGAAAAGCCCCGCCTGCGCAACGTGGTGGCCACTTCTTCCCTATTCGAATTCTCATCGCACAACGCCACCATCAGCGCGCTCGATTCGGCGACGTGGTTGCGCTGGATGTTTCTCTGCGCCATCAGGGAAGCGGTGAGCAGCTCCTCCAGCGCCGCGAAAGCGGGGTCATCGAAGTCTGCATCCTGACTGGTTTGCCGCCCGCGGATCAGCCAGTAGCCGTGGTCGAAAGAGGGGCTTTCGCCAGCAATGTCGAGCCACCGTGCAAAGACCTTCCAACGCCCCACGTGCATGGTCGTGGTGCTGTGGTTTATCACCACCGACAGGGAACGCGCGATACTCCGCGCGGGCAGCTCGCCGGCGGCGGCAATAACCCGGCCGTCAACGGTCAACAGCAGCAGGGAATCCCCGCTGAACCTGGCAAAGCGCGCAAGGATCTCGGATTCCGGCGCTGGGTTGACTAACCCGGGGCTTAATTGCCCGATGGTGCTGAGCTTGCGCCAGGATGCCAGGTTGGGTTGGCGCCGCAAAAGCTCATCCACCGCGCGCCGGATATCTTGGCGCGTGATCCCATCGGTGCCGTACAGGACGGCGCCGGTTCCCTCCACCGAGTCCAGGACTTCCTGCTCATCGAACTCGGAGTCGAGGAAGATGACCCCGGCGGCGTCGACCAGCCGGCGCTGGATGGCGCGCGGGCTTCCCTCCGGCCGGGGAAGGACAAACCAACCTGCCACGTCCCCATCGCCCTCGGCGCACAGCCCCACAAAATTCTCATCCTCGAGCGCCTTACTCAAGCGGCGCAGCCGCGGCTCCATCACGACGAGATCGGCGATCCGGAGCACCGGATTATCCTGTGACGCCACTTATCCCTCCGGAAAATAGTGTCCTATCTTACTTTTCTCCGGCTAATTCTAGTATGCCCCAACCTGCTTGTTTGGAGTTTCCTCCACCTTCTTCACTCTCAATTCACCGTTTCTCCATTGCTCCCCTCCTCGTGCCATATCAAGATTCCTCTCAACCGAATTCACCAGCCTTTGAAAGAGAGGTTCCCACCATGACGGGAAATAAACCTTTTCGCGTATCCGTCGACGTCGGAGGAACGTTCACCGATGTCGCGATTGTTAACACCGAGACCCACGAGTTGTCGGTGGCCAAGGTTCCCTCCACCCCGGATGACCCGATGAAGGCGGTGATGAACGGCCTCAAGTCGGCCGACGTCCAGCTCAACCAGGTCGAGGTGTTCTCCCACGGCACCACGGTGGCCACCAACGCGCTGATCCAGCGCCGCTTCCCACCGGCAGCGCTCATCACCACGAAGGGCTTCCGCGATGTTCTGGAAATCCGCGACGGCACCAAGGATGAGTTGTGGGATGCCTACAAGGACGTTCCGGACCCCTACATCCGCCGCCGCGATCGCTACGAGGTCGAAGAGCGCATCGACTTCGACGGCGCCGAGATCACCCCGTTGGATGAGGCAGAGGCTCGCCGCATCGCCGGGATCCTGCGCCGCAAGAAGATTGAGACCGTCGCGGTCTGCTTCATCAACTCCCATGCCAACGCCTCCCACGAGGAGCGCATGGCGGAGATCCTACGCGAGGAACTTCCCGACGCCACCGTCTCCACCTCCTCCGAAATCCTCCCGGAGATCTTCGAGCACGACCGCTTCTCCACGACCGTCGCCAATGCGGTCCTGGCCCCGCTCGTCTCCGGCTACGTCAACCGCCTGTCCCGCCAGCTGGAGGAAGGCGGCTACGACGGAGACCTGCTCCTTCTCCACTCCGGCGGCGGTTCCATGACCCCGGAGATGGTGACCCGCTACCCGGTCCGCCTGGCTGCCTCCGGCATTGCGGCCGGCGCCATCGCGGTGCAAGACATCGCCACCCGCTGTGGCTACTCCAACGCGATTGGCCTGGAAATGGGCGGTACCTCCACCGATATCGCGCTGGTCTACGAAGGTGACATCCGCATCACCAAGCAGTGGCAGGTCGAATACGGCTTCCCCATCTGCTTCCCGTCCATCGAGGTCGGCACCATCGGCGCTGGCGGCGGCTCGCTGGCCTGGATCGATGAGGCAGGTTCCCTGCGCAACGGCCCGCAGTCCGCGGGCGCGGATCCGGGACCGGTCTGCTACGAGCGCGGCGGCACCGATGCCACCAACACCGATGCCAACGTCACCCTCGGCCGCCTCGGCACCGAGCTCATCGGCGGTGCACTGAAGCTGAACCCGGATGCCGCGCGCGAGGCCGTCAACAAGACGGTTGCAGAGCCGCTCAACCTTGAGCTCGAAGCCGCAGCCGAGAACATCATCCAGGTGGCCAACGCCAACATGGCCGATGCGGTTCGCCTGCTGTCCATCCGCCGTGGCTACGACCCGCGTGACTTCGTCCTTGTCGTCGGCGGCGGCGCCGGCGCCCTGCACGGCGCTGAGGTCGCCCGCGATCTGTCCATCCCCACCGTCGTGGTCCCGCCGCACCCAGGCGTGACCTCCGCCCAGGGCTGCTTGCTCGTGGACATCCGCCACGACATCACCAAGATGTACCAAGCACCGGTGAACGAGGTGGACACCACCGAACTGCGCAAGGAATTCCAGGCGCTGATCTCCGAGGCCCGCGAGCGTCTAGAGAAGGAGCACGTCCCGGAGGAGCGCATGAAGTTCAAGCTGACCGCCTCCATGCGCTACCGCGGCCAGTGGCGTTCCCTGACGGTGGAAATCCCCGAATCCGATAACCCGCTCGATGATGCCGTCGCCATGTTCCACGATGAGCACGAGCGCGAGTACTCCTTCGCCGACCGCGACGGCGCGGTGGAGTTCTACCAGATTGGCCTCATCGCCATCGGCGAGCTTGAGAACCCGCCCTTCAAGCACTACGAGGTCGAAGAGCACGAGGCAGAGCTCCCAGAGACCACCCGCCCCGTCTACTTCTCCGCGCACGGCGGCTGGGCCGATGTCCCGATTTATCACCGCCCCGACCTGAAGGCCGGCGCCAAGCTCAACGGCCCGGCCATCATCGACCAGTTCGATGCCACCACCGTCATTCCGCCTGGAGACCGTGCAGAAATTGATGAGTGGTCCAACATCCGTATCCACATCGGCAAGGCCACCAACGCCTAAGACCCTCGCCTTCAGACTCTCCTTTGAAAGGAATCGACATGACTACGACTCACACACAGCCACAGAAACCCTCGCCGTCTTCTTCCGGCCGCCGCACGCTCGACCCGGTGACCTTCGAGGTTCTCAAGAACGCCTTTGCCACCTCGGTCAACCTCATGTCCGAGCAGATTCTGCGCACCTGCTACTCCTTCGTCATTTACTCGCGTGACTTCTCCTCCGCGCTGTGTGACGCCGAGGGCAACACCGTGATGCAGGGAAACCAGGACATCGCCGTACACGTCGGCACCCTGCACTTCCAGTGCCAAGCCGTGCTCAAGGAATTCGGCGATGACATCCACGAAGGTGACGTCTTCGCCATCAACGACCCCTACCAGGGCGGCACGCACATGAATGACGTGTCCTTCCTGCGCCCCATCTTCCACGAGGGCACCCTGCTGGCCTTCGCACAGAACAAGGGCCACTGGGCCGATGCCGGCGGCTCCGTCCCGGGCTCCTTCGACGTCTCCGCGACCGACTACTACACCGAGGGCCTGCGCATCACCCCGGTGCGTGTGTGGTCCAAGGGCGTGTTCCTCAGGGACGTCGCCAAGCTCTTGGCCGGCAACACCCGCAGCCCCGAGATCGTCATGGGTGACCTCAAGGCCCAGGCCGAGGCCACCGCGGTCTGTGAGCGCGAAATCCACCGCCTCGTGGACAAGTACTCCTTCGACACCGTGCGCACCGCGCTGCGGGAGGTCCAGGACTACGTGGAAGACATCGTCACCTCCCGTGTGGCCGCGCTTGACGACGGCGAGTGGTCCACCATCGACTACATCGACCTCGACCCGGCCAAGGAAGAGGGCCTCGTTCCCATCAAGGTAACGATGCGCATCAAGGGCGGACGCCTCTCCTACTCGCTGGACGGTTCCGCGCCGGCGGTGGCCAGCTTCCTCAACGCGGGCTATGGCTCCGCGTTCTCCGGAATCGTCGCCGGCACCAAGACCTTCTTCCCCGACGTGCCGCTTAACTCCGGCCTCTACCGCGCCATGGACATCGACCTAGGCCCGGAGGGAACCGTGGTCAACGCCGGAATGCCGCACGCGGTGACCGGCTTCTGTTCCGGCCCCTTCGAGAAGATCATGAACGCGGTCTTCGAGCTGTGGTCCCAACTCATGCATGAGCGCGCCATGGCCTGTGCCTTCAACCTGGAGTACCTGCTCATCGGTGGTTGGGATACGCGTGATGCGAAGAAACCAGAGGACAAGGGCGAGTTCTTCATGTGGTACGACTGGATGGCTGGCGGCTGGGGCGGCCGCGTCGACCGCGATGGCTCCTCCGCCACCGCGCCGGTCTTCGGCCCGGGCCTGGCGGTCCAGCCGGTCGAAGGCCAGGAGCGTCTCTCCCCCGTTATCACCAGCCACCACGCCCTGGTGACTGACTCGGCGGGCCCCGGCAAGTTCCGCGGCGGTGTGGGTGTAACCAAGGGCGGTGTGCTCACGGATGCGAACAAGACCGTCATGAGCTACTGCTGTGACCGCTCGCGTTCCGTGACCTGGGGCATCGAGGGTGGTCTGCCGTCTATCCCGCAGGGCGTGTGGCTCAACCGCGGCACCCCGGATGAGAAGTACCTCGGCGCGCTCTTCTCCAACGTGCCAGTCGGCCCGGGCGATACCTTCGAACGCCCCTCTGCCGGTGGTGGCGGATTCGGCGATGCCCTGGAGCGTGACCCGCAGGCCGTGTTGGAGGACGTCATCGACGGTTACGTGTCCGTGGGCCGTGCTGCCAAAGACTACGGCGTTGTCATCCACGCCATCGACCCCGAGATCGATGAGTACGAGCTCGATGAGGAGGAAACCACGAAGCTACGTGAGGAACTTCGCTCCTCCCGCCTGGACAAGCTGGCGGAGGACCCGGAATCCGTGGCAGAGCGCTACAACGCGGGCGAGCTGGACCAGCTCGACCTGGTCCGCCACTACGGCGTCATCCTGGACTGGGCCACCGGTGAGCTCCTGCCCACCACCACTCAGCAGTACCGCGAGCAGATGACCAAGCGTTCCTCTTCCCACTGGAAGTAGGTGGCGCCCCGACCAGCCCCCTAAACTAGGGAGCATGTCTCTCCTCGGCCCCGTACTCTCCCATCTCGCCAGCGGCACCCGTGTCCCCGACGAGCTGCGCGAGCAATTGGCGGCCGAGGAGCTTGGCGCGCTTCGGGCCATCGAAGAGACCATGCGCGCCAACCACACATGGCGGGTGATGTCGACCAAACTGCTCGACGTCTCCCACATGCTCAACTCCGGCCGCGAATCCTCTGATATCTTCCAGGCCATCGTGCGCCACGCGCGCTCCACCATCGGCACCGACGTGGGCTATCTCAGCCTCAACGATGAGGACACCGGCTTTACCAAGGTGCTGGCCACCAGCGGTGTCGTAACTGAGGAATTCCGCACCATCAACATGCCGATGGGCTCCGGAATCCTCGGCATCGTGGCCGCCACTAACCGCCCGGCGTGGACCTATGACCATTCTGTGGATCCCAACGTCACGCACGTGGATTACGTGGACCGTGCGGTAGAAGCCGAAGGAATCCGCGGGATCCTCGGCGCCCCGATCCGCATTTCTGGGCGCACCATCGGCGCGCTTCTCGTGGGGGATCGCCACCCGCGTCACTACACGCACGAGGAGATCGCAGCGCTCGAGGTGCTCGGCTCTATTACCTCCGTGGCGCTGGAGAATGCCCAAGTCATTGAGAGCCAGGGCGAATCCGTCGCGGAGCTTACCCGCTCCCAAATTGCGCTGAGCCGCCACGTGGACGAATTGCAGTGGCTCAACGACGTCAACACGCAGCTGCTCCACGTGCTGATGAACAATCCCAGCTTCGAGGAGCTCGAGCGCGTGCTAGCTAAAAGCCTCGATGCGCCGGTCACGCTGTGGACCGCGGAGGATGCCCCGGACACTCCCCCAACCAGCACGTTCCCCGTGGAGTTTAACGGGCGGGCGCTGGGCACGATTGGTGTGGACAAGGAGCTCAGCGACGCCGAACTGCGCGTCATCAGCCACGCCTCTGCGGCCTTTACCGCGATTGCGCTCTTTGCCGAAGCGCTTGTCGACGCCACCGCGCGCAAAGTCGATGACCTCGTCTACGCCGTAGCACTAGGCAACGCCGGGCGCGAAGAGATCGTCCGCCTGCGCCACCTCACAGGCATCAGCCTGAACTCTTCGACACAGCTGTATTTCGTGGGCCTGCACTCGGCCAAGAACTTGCCCACCCGCCCGCAGCTGGAGCACCTCCTGCCGGGTAACGCCGCCATTACGCACCACGACCAACACGTGTGCGTGCTGTACCAACCGGATCGGGATATCGATAAGGCGCTGGCCCCACTGCTGTCTGAATTCTCTGAGTTGACAGTCTCCGCCATCGGCTTCGACGGCCTGAGCTCCGCGCGCAGCGCCCACGATTCCGCCATGGCCTACCTGGATTCAGCACTCGCTTTGGGCTTGCGCGGCCAGCTGGTCACCGAGGACTCCCTGGGCACGGTAGGCCTCATCCTGGGCGCGGACCCGCAGGCACTGAACGCGCTGTCTACGCGCACCATCGGCCCGCTGGTGCACTACGACGAGGAACACTCCACCGAGTTGACTGCTACCGCGCACCACTACTTGCTCTCCGGGCACAGCATCCCGCAGACCGCCCGGGCGATGTTCATCCACCCCAACACAGTGCGCCAACGCCTCGATCGGATCGCTGAGCTCATGGGTGAGGAGTGGGCCGTGGGCCAGCGCGGCCTCGATGTCTTTGTGGCGTTGCGCGCCCACTCCCTCAGCAGGTAGAGAATTCCCCACCCATACAACTATTGAGTGTAGGTTTTCCCACACCATTCCCGCCCTTCCCGACGTGACGTGGCGTACATTGCGATGTATTAACCCCATCCGATGTCTGGAGGTATCAATGTCTGACACGATTACCATTCGCGGCGCCGTTCTGGAGCGCTCCGGCGACGAGCGCCCCTACGCCGACTCCAAGCCGATCACCGTGAGCGAGCTCGAGCTCTCCGCTCCCGGCGAGGGCGAGATCCTGGTCAAGATCACCGCTGCTGGCCTGTGCCACTCTGACCTTTCCGTGGTCAACAACAACCGCCCCCGTCCGCTGCCGATGCTGCTGGGCCACGAGTCCGCCGGCATCGTCGAAGAGATCGGCCCGGGTGTTACCAACGTCAAGGTCGGCGACCACGTGGTCATGACCTTCCTCCCGCGCTGCGGTGAGTGCGCCGGCTGCAAGACCGACGGCAAGATGCCGTGTGAGGTTGGCTCCAAGACCAACAACGAGGGCACCCTCATCCGCGGCACCCGCCACCTCACCCGCAACGGTGAGACGATCCAGCACCACCTCGGTGTCTCCGGCTTCGCCACCCACGCCGTGGTCTCCGAGCTCTCCGTCGTGCCAGTGGGCTCCGATGTCCCGGCGGACATCGCCGCTATTCTCGGCTGCGCCATCCTCACCGGTGGCGGCGCCGTGCTCAACGAGATCGATCCAAAGCCGGAGGACAGCATCGCCGTCGTCGGCCTCGGTGGCGTTGGCATGGCCGCCATCATTACCGCCGCTGCGCTCGGCGTGAAGGAGATCGTGGGCATCGACATGCAGAAGGACAAGTGCGAGAAAGCCATCGAAATCGGCGCTACCTCCGCGATGACCCCACAGGAAGCTGAGGAGTCCGGCAAGAAGTTCACCGCTGTCGTGGAGGCCGCCGGCCACCCGAAGGCACTGGAAACCGCCTACAAGGTCACCGCACCGGGTGGCCTGACCGTCACCGTCGGCCTGCCGGCACCGGGCTCCACCATCACCATCGACCCGCTGGTGATGACTGCCGAGGCGCGCCGCGTCCACGGCTGCTACCTGGGCTCCTCCGTCCCGTCGAAGGACATCCCGAAGTACGAGCAGCTGTGGCGTGAGGGCAAGCTCAACGCTGAGGCCCTCATCTCCGACCACATCAAGCTCGAGGACATCAACACCGCCATGGACCGCCTATCCGACGGTGTAGCACTGCGCCAGATCATCGAGTTCGACTAACCAAGGTTCGACTAAACTTCAAGCACTAAACCTCAACGAACCTCTCACCTTTCCTCACCAAGCCCCGCGCGCTTCACGCCCGCTGGGCTTGGTCCCTTTTCTTTGAAAGGAGGCCGTCATGGCCGAAACCACCGAACCCGAAGAGCAGGGCATCGGTCAAGCTTCACCCCACTGGAAGATGGGGCCCTTCGATGTCCGCCTCCCCTTCGTGCACTACCGCATGGAGTGGCCGGACTTCGCCCAAGGCTTGTTCATGTGTGTGGTGGACTTGGGCGCTATCCCCCTGATGACTGAGGCCCTCGGCATGCCTTACGAGGCGGCACTGGCCGTCGTTATGCTCAACGGCCTGCTCTACCTCACCCACCACCTCTTGGGCGACCCGGTTGTCCCGGGCTGGATTACCCCGGCGATTCCGTTGCTGACGGTCTACATCCAGACCTTCCCGGAGGGTGAGCAGCGTGTGTTGGCGCTCATCAGCTTCCAGCTCTTGCTAGGCATATTCTCATTAACGCTAGGCATAACGGGATGGGCATCGAAGGTCGTCCGACTCATTCCCTCTGGCTTGCGCTCCGGCATCGTCCTTGGCGCTGGTATCGCTGCCATCATCTCGGTGTTCCAGGAAGGCGGGCGTTTCCACTCCTTCCCCATTACCATCACCATTGCGGTGGCTGTGGCCTTCTTCCTCATGTACTCCCGTGGCTTCCAAGCCCTGCGACAGAAGGCCGCCGGTTGGCGCTTCCTGGCTTCGCTAGGCATCCTGCCTGCTATCTTCGTCGCGGTCTTCGTCGCACCGCTGGCTGGCGAGGCTCCCTGGCCGGACGTGGAGTGGGGCTTTTCAAAACCTGACTTCATGACCTTGTGGTCTGAGTACACCGTCTTCGGTGTCGGTCTTCCGCCGGCGCACATGTTCCTCACCGCTATCCCCACGGTGTTGGCTGCGTACATCGTTGTTTTCGGTGACGTCCTGCAGGCTAACGCCGTTCTCAAGGAAGCCGACCACGTCCGCACGGACGAGGCCGTGGTCTACAGTCCGTCGCGCGCGCACCTGCTCTTCGGCGGCCGCAACATGCTGATGTCCATCATCGGCCCGGACATCGCCATGTGTGGCCCGCTGTGGGCGGCGATGCACGTGGTCATCGTTGAACGCTACAAGCAGGGCAAGCGCGCCATGCGCACCATCTTTGGCGGCGCGGGCTCTTTCCGTTGGGGTACCAACACAGGCCTCCTCCTGCTGCCGATTACCTCCTTCGTGGAGCCCATCCTGCCGGTGGGCTTGGCACTGACGCTCATCATTCAGGGCTTCGTGTCTGTACGCGTGGGCATCATGGAAGCCAAGAACCAGAAGGATCTGGGTATCGCAGGCGTTACCGCCGGCGTGCTGGCCACCCAGGGTGCCGCATGGGGATTCGCCGCCGGCATCATCATGGTTCTGGTCATCTACGGCAAGGACATGTTCAAGGACGAACGCGACGGCACCATCCGCAACTTCGATGAAATCGATCCGGAAGAGGGCTTCGCCGACGCCCAAGCGGACTTCACCGAGCTGGCTGAGCTCAACGATCTGGACGCTGAGGGACGCCCGATCGATCCGAACGCCCCGAAGCCGAAGGACACCAGAAGCTAGACACCCAGAAACTAAACAGCGCGACACAGTGCCTGTGAACAGGCCTGAGTGCAAGACAATGCTCGGGCCCCGAACACGGCGCCCGCACTGCTTAGCCTCTCCTCTTTAGATGGTCCCTTTACTCTGGTCTCTTAGCAGAGTAAAGGGACCATCTTTCTCTGGTTTTCAGCACACAGATGGTCCCTCATCCCAGATGAGGGACCAAAGTAGAGAGACCAAACGAATAAGACCATCTGCGCAGTAGCGCCCGTGCGGCGGCACCGGTACGACGCCACGTGGTTAGCTAAACGCCGCCTCCCCCGTCAGCACCCGCCCCAGAATCAGCGTGTGGATTTCATCGGTGCCCTCGTAGGTGCGCACTGATTCCAGATTGGCGGCGTGGCGCAGCGGCGAGTAGTCCGCGGTGATACCGTTGCCGCCCAGGATGGTGCGGGCCTGGCGGCAAATGTCGATCGCAGTGCGGCAGTTGGCTAGCTTGCCCACCGAGATTTGGTGGGGCTCCAGCGTGCCCGCATCCTTGGCGCGGCCCAGGTTGAGCGCCAGCAGCTGCCCCTTGTTCAGCTCCACCGCCATATCCACCCCTGACTTAGGCCAATTTAGTGCGGAAGTT
>NZ_KV796805.1:0-1323 GCF_001809235.1 Corynebacterium sp. HMSC072A04
ACGCAGCCTGCGCGGAATCAAAGAGCAAGTAGCAAAAGCCAAACGGGCTGTTGACGGCGATATCGCTATCAAGCGTAACCGCTATATCGATCTTTCCGCCCCGAACAAGAAGGTCAACTACGCTCTTGCTGCCAAACACCGAGCCCTAGCCGGAATCAAAGGCTATGAAACCGACCTTGTTAACTTGCCTGCTAACGAGGTGATCAGGCATTACCGCAGGCTATTCAACATTGAAAATCATTTCGGATGTCGAAATCAGACCTGAAAGCACGCCCAATCTACGCCAGAAAACAAGACTCCATCACCGCACATCTCAACATTGTCATCGCCGCACTAGCAGTAGCCCACCTAATGGAGACCCGAAGTGGTCAATCCATCAAACGCCTGGTGAGAACACTCAAGAAATACCGCAGCTTTCAACTCAACATTGGTGGCGAAACCATCCACGCCGCCGTACCACTGCCCCCGGAAATCCAAACCCTCGTCAACGCCATCACCACCCCAACCCTTCGGCACTAATTTGAGCCAAGTCAGGTTCGACTACACCCTGCCGGTGGAGAAGGTCATCGTGGATTTCTCGGAGGCCGATATTTGGGATGCCTCGACCGTGGCGGTGCTCAACTCCGTGGAAAGCAAGTATGCAGACCGTGGAATAACGGTAGAATTCCGCGGCCTCGATGGCGTGAGCCTAGAGCGCTACCAGAGGATTTCCGGTTTGGGTTAGGTAAACCTACCAGAAAAAGTGTTATGACGTGCGAGTTTGCTTAAGATCGCCTTGCTAGCGCGTCCAGAGAATTTCTGTATTGTGGGGAACACACACGAAAGGAAGTATCAACATGGACGAGAAACTGCAAACGCTCCTCAACGCCCAGGTTAACAACGAGCACGGCGCGGCCCTGATTTACACCCAGCTGGCCTACGAGATGGACAACCTGTCCTTCCCGGGCATGCGCGATTGGTTCTTCAAGCAGGCAGAGGAAGAGCGCGAGCACGCACAGAAATTTGCTGAGCACCTGCTGGACCGCGGCTACCGCGTCGAGCTGGAGGATATCCAGGTCGGCTCCGTCAAGGCCGCCACCCCGCTCGATGCCTTTGAGGCCTCCCTCGCGCATGAGCAGAAGGTCTCGGAGCAGATCCGGGAGATCGCCCGCACCGCGGATGCCGCCGGGGATCTCGATTCCCGCGCCCTCATCAACTGGTTCCTCGAGGAGCAGGTTGAGGAGGAGTCCACCGTGTCCGAGATCATTGACCAGCTCAAGCTGGTGGGCAATGACGGCTCGGGCCTGCTGCGCATCGATGGTTCGCTGGCGCAACGGTAACGAA
>NZ_KV796805.1:1423-43509 GCF_001809235.1 Corynebacterium sp. HMSC072A04
GGTTGGTGGGAGAATTTCTTTTATGACTACAACGCGCCTGATGCTCATTTGCGGTGCCCTGGCCGGCCTTGTGATCGCATTGGTCGGCGGCACGTGGCTGGCGGCAACGAACATGGCGCTGGGAACCTTCTTCTTTGCTCTTGCCGTCATGCTTGGTCCGTTTGCAGGACTTGCCCTCTTGTTGGGCGCGGCTGCGGCATCGACGGCGCTGAGCCGCTCCTTGTTTAGCGTGGGCGGCTTGTTCCTCGTGGGAGCGATCTCGACGTTGTGGGCCCACGGCACGCTGTCGCTTCCGCTTTTCGTGGCGGGCACCCTGACCGGCGCTATTGCGGTCTGGCTACACTGGGCGCATGGCCACTTTGCTCTTCGACCTCTACGGCGTGCTCATGCGGCCCGCTGGGAACGCTGAGCTGGAGGATTATCTCCGTCCCGAAAACCCGGAGCACTTTTGGTCGCTCTATGAGGAGTTTCGCCCAGCTTATAATTCTGGGCACCTGAGTGATTCGCAATATTGGGGGCGCATCCGCGCGCTGACTGAACTGGACTCCTTTGACGTCAGCCACGCGACCGAACTGGACACTGAGCGCCTGCTGGTTGCCGACTCACAGGTAGTTCGTGCGGTGCTAAACCTCATCGGTCAAGGCCACAGCGTCGGCATCCTAGCGAATGTGCCGGCGGTACTGGGAACCCGGATCCGCCAGACGCAGACCTGGCTTCAGGAATGCGCCGCCGTGACGCTGAGCTGCGATATCGGGGTAGCTAAACCAGATCCGGAGGCCTACCTCGTGGCCGTCGATGCCCTGGGCGCGCAGGCCAAGGACACGCACTTCTTCGATGATCGGCCCGACTTCGTCACTGGCGCGCAGCGCCTCGGGCTCAAGGCCCACCTTTTTACGGGCATCAATTCGATCCCTTTTTAGGCAGCTTTCGCCTCGCGGCCGAGCTCCAGCGGTACGCGCAGCAGTGGATCGAGCGCCACAGCGCGGGTACAGGCGCGCACAATTTCGGTGTGCGAGGGGATCATGCGCAGCTCCACTGGGTGATCGGTGGCCTGGCGCACGGCGGAAGCAAAGAGCTTCGGGGCCGCCGGATCATCCGAAAAGGCACCGCCGGCCACAACGAGAGTATCGGGCGTGTGCTCCGTCAACAGCTCAGCGGCGGTGGTGCCGAGGGAGCGCGCGCGGTCGTCGAGAAGCGCTCGCGTCTGATCGTTAGCATTCGCCACCACGTCTGGGAATGAGTCTCCGCCGGTCTCATTCAGTATCGCCTGCGTGGCCAGGGCGTCAGCACCGTCGAGTTCGAGCTGCACAATTTCATCGCCGACTGTGAGCGCAGCACCGACGGAGTCATCCGCGTAGAGCACCATGACGGGCTTTTCCGCGCCCAGCTCCGCGGACTGCGTCTCGGATCCCAGGATGGCGGGGATGACGGAAGACACGACAACCGGAACGCCGAACTGGTACTCCAGACGGCTGGCGATGTCCATCTCGTCCCAGCCCAGGTTGTGGGCAGTGATGCGTCCGGCCTCGTTGACGCTTCCGGAGGTGGTCACGCCGACTGAAACCAAACGGAGATCCAGGCCGGTCATGAGGCGATTGACACCAGCGATGATGTGCTCGATGACATCGCTTGCACTCAAACGCGAAACCGGGGTAGCCACGTCTTCCTCGCGGAGGGTGCGCCCCTTGGTATCGAAGAAGGCGATGTGGGTAAAGGCGGTACCAACCGCAATGCCGGCGAGCATCCAGTTATTATCCGCTACCTCTAGGGGCACGGTGGGGCGTCCGCGCCCGCGGGACTGAGTCAAATCCGTGCGCTCGCGAATCAGCCCAGCGCCCAGCAGCGCGGCAGTGGCGCGGGTAATCGTGGGCTGGGATAGCCCCGTGGCTTCGACAAGTTCACTGCGGGTCACAACGGGATTGAGTCGAATGATGTGGAGGCACTTCGCCGCCGGGGTGCGGGGGCGAGTGAACACGGGACCAGATTTAATCATGGCGCAAGTATAAATTCACCAGACCGCATTGTCTAATAGAAATTGGGATTCAGTAGACATCATAGTCTAGAAGTGTGCCTGCGTTAGAGTGGTGTTCATGGATTCTGTTGCTGTGTACTGCGGCTCCGCCGTCGGAAACTCTGAAGCCTATGGCCAAGCCGCACACCTTTTGGGGGAGGAGCTCGCGCGGCGCAACCTCACCCTGGTCTATGGCGGCGGTGACGTGGGCCTGATGGGCATCGTCGCGGATTCCTGCTTGGCAGCCGGCGGCACCGTCATCGGAGTAATCCCGCGGCAGCTCGTCGATTACGAGATGTCACACCAGCGGGTAACCAAGCTCGAGGTCGTGGACACCATGGCGCAGCGCAAGACGCGTATGGAGGAACTCGCGGATGCCTTCGTGTGCCTGCCGGGCGGCGTGGGAACTCTAGAGGAGCTCACCGAGGTGCTTACCCTGCAACAATTAGGCAACCTTGATGGCCCGGTGGGCCTAGTAGACGTCAACGGTTTCTGGCAGCCGTTTATAAACATGTACTCCGCAATGGTGCAGGAGGGGTTCGTTCAAAAACGCTTCCTCGACGCGCTCGTGGTCAGCCCGTTTCCAGCTGAAGTCCTGGATCAATTTGCATCATGGACGAGCCCGGGAAGTAAGTGGAGCAACAATTAGCTAACAACCTGGTAAATAAGGCGGCGCTGGGTTGGCCCAACCCCCTGGATCTTCGTTAGACTTCGCCCTTATGAGTTTTGACCAGAACGCAGAGCGCCAGCCTTCGCTGCTGGACGCGTCGTGCGATAACTTCGTCCACGACCTCGCGCAGCTCACGCCCACCGCTGCCACCGCGTGGGGAATTCCTGGCTTCGACGGAGAGTTGGAAGATTTCTCCCCGGAGTACTACTCCTCCGTGGCGGATCGCACTCGTGAGATGATGGCGGATCTCGATGCCCTCGATGACACCACCGACGAATCCGACGATGACGACGATTTTGACGAGGTGGACTACGTCACCGCCGCCGTCTTGCGCGACCGTCTCTGCCTGGATCTTGACCTGCACCATGCCGGTGAGGACATCCGCTGCCTTAACAACATTGCCTCCCCGGTGCAGACCATCCGCGACACCCTCATGCTCATGCCGAAGGACACCCCGGAACAGCTTGATGCGTTGCGTTCGCGCCTGTCGAAGGTGGCAACCTCGCTCAACGGCTACAAGGAGTCCCTCACCGAGGCGGCCTCGCGTGGCATGGTCGCGCCGCAGCGCCAGATCTCCGATGTCTTCGTGCAATGCGAGCGGCTTGCCGACGCCGGCTCCATGCTCGAGGACCTTGGCGTTGAGGGCCCAGAGGTGGACGCGGCTAAGGAAGCCTTCGGCGAGTTCGCCGATTGGCTCTCTAACGAGCTGCAGCCGCAGGCACCATCGCAGGACGCGGTGGGCCGCGAGCGCTACGAGCGCTTCTCCAAGCTCTTCGTCGGCGACGCCGTGGACCTCGACGAGGCCTATGAGTGGGGCATGGACCAGGTGCGCTCCATCAAGGCGGAACAAGAAAAAATCGCCCACGAGCTCTACGGCTCCGACGTCACCGTGCGCGCGGCCATGCGCAAACTCAACGAAGAGGAGCGCTACCAGCTGCACGGCACCGACGCGTTAGTGGAGTGGATGCAGTCCACCGCGGACCGCGTGATCAAGGACCTCGACGGCACCGCCTTCGACATCCCGGAAGCGGTTAAAGAGATCGAGTGCTGCATCGATCCGGCAGGCACCGGCGGCATCTTCTACACCTCGCCTTCTGACGATTTCTCCCGCCCCGGCCGCATGTGGTGGTCCGTACCGGCTGGCCAGGAGCTTTTCCACACCTGGCAGGAACTAACCACCGTCCACCACGAGGGCGCGCCGGGCCACCATCTGCAGATTGGCGCCGCGCTGACCCAGCCGGACCTCAACCTATGGCGCCGTGCGGTGACGTGGAACTCTGGCCACGGTGAGGGCTGGGCTCTGTACGCTGAAGCACTCATGGCGGAGCTGGGATACATGGATGATCCGGGCTTCCGCATGGGGCTTCTCGACGCCCAACGCTTCCGCGCCGCCCGCGTCGTGGTGGACATCGGACTCCACCTGGGCAAGGCGTTGCCGGAGTGCACCGCGTCCGGCGTCTGGGACAAGTCCCACGTCAAGACCTTCATGCGTGAGAACACCGCGATGGATGACGCCAACCTCTCCTTCGAGGTCACCCGTTACCTGGGCTGGCCGGGCCAGGCGCCGTCGTATGCCTTGGGCCAGCGCCTGTGGCAGCAGACCCGCGACGCCGCAGTCGAACAGGGGATGGACGTACGTGACTTCCACTCCCAGGCATTGGCCCTAGGTTCTGTGCCGATGTCGATCCTGCGCGAGACGATTCTGGACTAGCTGTCAGACTCTTGGATTTATCCACACCTGACTCTTGGATTTATCCATTAGCGGCGGAATAGCCGCAAAATCTGCGGCAGGTAGCCGGCGATGACCAGCACGATGATGAGCCGGATAATCTGCACGGCCACCACGGCTGGGCCCGCGCCTCCTTCCGCAGACAGCGCAAGCACCGTCTCCAGCGCGCCGGGTGAGGTGGCGAGGTAAGCCTCGAAGTAGGTTATGTCCAGCCATGCGGTCAGAGGCAGTGCGGTCAATGCGCACACGCCGATCACGACAACGATAAAGAGGATCGTCGCCGGTAGCTGCTTGGCGAAGGCCCGCAGTGCCGGTACCGAAAGCCCACCACCGCAGACCCAGCCGATGGACATAAAGGCCATGATCTTGAACACGTAGAGCGGCTCCAGTGTGTGGCCGGCTGGAATAACCTGCGCAACCAGCACCGTCAAGATGAGCGGCCCCAAAACAGCAGCAGCTGGCAAACGCACCAGCTTGCCCAGCTGTTCACCAACCACAGCGATGGCGAGAGTCAGCAGTACGATCCACCACGTGACCTCGCCGTCAACGCTCATGTCGACACCGTGACCAGCGGGGGCATCCAACAACGACACCACCAAAGGCAGCGACACCGACACCGCCAGAAGGCGCAGGTATTGCGTCAGCGCCACGTAGCGGTAGTCCGCGCCGAGCTCGCTAGCTAGTGCCGGCATGAGGGAGGCCCCGCCCGGCAGCATCGACAAAATACCCGTCTCCCAGGAAATATCCTTCGGCTGCGAACGATGCAGCAGAACACCGCCAGCGACGCCGATTAAAACAGTAATGAGTGACATCGTCACCGCGGCTGGCACAAAGCCGATGAGGGTGGAGGCAGGAACTAAGGTCAAAGGTATGCCCGCCATCATTCCGATGAATCCGCGGGCGACAGAATAAAAGTGCTCATTAACGGCGAGTTCTTTGCCCGTCGTCAAGGCCATGGCTCCCGAGACCACGATGGCGCCGAGGATCCAGGCTGCGGGTACGTGAAGGTAGCTAAACAATGCCCCCAGTGCTGCAGACCCCGGGGCCACGATGACCCATCTCGTACGAACAGACATGGAATCGAGTTTAATGATGGACATGGATTTCGGATTAAGCGGTTGGGCGATTCTCACCATCGGCGCTGCCGTGGCCGGATGGATCGATGCCGTCATTGGTGGCGGCGGGCTCGTGCTCATTCCGCTCATCCTGGCGGTCGCGCCCCAGCTTGCGCCCGCCACAGCCCTGGCCACGAACAAGGTGGCGGCGGTCTCTGGAACGGCCTCTGCTGCCGTCACGCTCGTCAAGAAGGTCCGCCCGCCGAAGGGCGAGCTCATCCGTATGGGCCTTATCGCCCTCCTATGTTCCGGGCTCGGCGCTGCAGCAGCCGCACTCATGGACAAGGACGTCATGCGGCCGGTCATCATCGTGCTCATGGTGGCAGTCGGCATTTTCGTGGCCTTTCGCCCAGACTTCGGCAGCGGCGAAGGGGACGGTATCCGTGGCGGCTGGCGCACGTGGACCGGGTTAGCCGCCGTGGCGGCCATTGCCTTTTACGACGGTATTTTTGGGCCCGGCACCGGCATGTTCCTCATCATGGCCTTCACCGCCATCTTTTCCCAGAACTTCCTTACCTCCGCCGCGATGTCCAAGGTGGTCAACACATGTACCAACGTCGGCGCGCTCGTGGTCTTTATCGTGGGCGGGCACGTGGTATGGGGCCTAGCACTTGTTCTCGCAGCAGCAAATATCATCGGCGCGCAGCTGGGTGCGCGAACAGTGCTCGGCGGCGGTGCGAAGCTCATCCGCTATGCACTGCTCACTCTCGTCGTGGTGATGAGCGTGTACCTGGCCTGGCAGCAGTGGGGTTAAATCCGGTTCTTCGTCTTTGCGGTTGCTACCGCATTCCACGGATCCTCCGGCCACGGGTGCTTGGGATAGCGCCCGCGCATGTCGGCGCGCACCCCGGCATAGGGCCCAGACCAGAAGCTCGCTAGATCATCGGTGACGGCAAGTGGCCGGCCGGCGGGGGATAACAGATGAAATTGCACGCGATGGCCGCAGTATTCGGGAGACTCCGCCAACCCGAAACATTCCTGCAACTTGATGGAGACCACTGGGCGCTCGCCGGACCAATCGATCCTCGCAGCACGTCCGGACGGAACCGATAACCGTTCCGGCGCGAGCTCATCCAAGCGGCTAGCTTCGGGCCACGGCAGCAGGCGCTGCAGCGCCGGATACATGTCTGGGCGCTTACCGGAAGCCAGTTCATACAGCTCCGGCTCCAGCCAGCTCAGATCATCACCGTCCACGTCCGGCCATGGCTCACCGTATGCAGCGTGTAAGTGCCGCATACGTTCCCGCAGGTTCTGGGCCTTCTCGCTGAAGTGAAACAGGTTTAAACCCTGTCCGGAGTTGCGTAGTGCCTCCACCGCCTCATCACCGGAGACCTTCACTGGGGTTTCCGACAATACGATGGCGCCTGCCGCACGCACACGGATTCCCCGCACTTTGGAGCCGTCGAGAAAAGCCCGCGTCTCTTCGGTCACGCCGATGATCTCGAGCGCGTCCTTCTCCGCAATGGGCACTGCTTCACGAATGATGGCGTTTCCAGATTGCGCCAACGACACCTCAGCCACCGCCAACCACTCGTGACCATCCTCGAGAAACCGCGCGCGGGTGCCACTCGCCAACAAATACTCCTTGTCACCTACGCGCTTAGCCACGAACTCCGGGAAGGCAGTAGCGACCACCACGCCTGGGTCCACCGGACCTTTGTTGGGCACCAGGCGGGCAAGCCGCTTCGGATCCGAATCATCCAGGCGGGCAATCGTCTGCGCCGCCCCCGCACCGTACTTCAACAGTGCCGCGCCCCACCGTGGGTGCGTCGGCAGCAGCGCCAGTTCTTCGCCAGCGTTGAGCAGATCTAGGGTGCGGTGGGCGTCGGCAAGCGCGGGCCCCGGTGGGGGATCCAGCAACGGGAAGTCCGGTCCCGCGCCCCAACAGTCCATGAACAACGCCGCCTGCGTGAGGTCCGCGGAAAGGATCTCTGGAATCACGTGCGGAGAAAAGTGCTGGTAGTCCTCCTGCGAATAGCAGCGGACGACGGTACCCGGCGCCTCACGCCCGGCACGTCCGGCGCGTTGGTCGGCGCTGCTTTTCGACGTCGATACTGTCACCAACCCACTCATCCCGCGCTGCACATCCCGCTTGGGGACGCGGGACAACCCAGCATCGACGACGGTGCGCACACCCGGCACGGTCAGCGAAGATTCGGCGATGGACGTGGCGACGACGATGCGCTGTTCTCGCGTATACAGCGCAGCGTCCTGCTCCTGCGTGGTTTGGCGGCCATGGAGCGGAAAAACGTTGTGGCCGCTCAAGGCATCACACACCAGGTTGACCTCGCGAACTCCCGGCACAAAGACCAGCGTGGACTCGTGCTGCCGCGCGGCAACCCTCGCCACGCCTTTCCAAAAGTCTCGATCTCCCGCAGCGCGCCCCGGAATCGGTTCATAGGAGATGTTGAGCGGATATGTAACGGCCTCAGTGGAATGGATCGGCGCCCCTCCCATGAGCTGGGAGAAGCGGGAGGCGTCGACAGTCGCGGACATGGCAATGACCCGAAAATCATCGCGGAGCTGCGCCAACTCCAAGCACATGCCGAGTACGAGGTCAGTATCGAGCTGGCGTTCATGCACCTCGTCGATGGCTACGGCGGAAATTCCTTCAAGTTCCGGATCCCGCAGCAGGCGGCGCAACAAAACACCTGGGGTAACAAACTCGACGTCTGCGCCTTTGCGGGAATCACCGCGCACCGCATAGCCGATGCGCTGGCCTGACAACTCTTGAAGGCGGTTTGCCGCAGCACGCACAGCTACGCGGCGCGGCGCGGTGACGAGAACCTTGCCCTCTACTTGGTTAGCCAGCGCCGGCGGAACGAGCGTGGTCTTACCCGTGCCGGGCGGAGCCTGGACTACGACGTGACCGGCGGAAGGCAGAGAATCGATGGTCTCTAGGACGGGTAGCCCCTTGCCGATCGCCTTGAGATCAAACATCGAGATCCTGGCGCTCCCACCTATCTTCGTTGTCCTCCAGCGTGCGCACCACACGACCGGGTTGACCCAGCACCAGTGACCTATCCGGGATATCTGTGGTGACCAGTGTGTTCGCTCCAACGACACAATCCTCGCCGATGGTCACGCCCGGCAGCACCGTGACGTTGGCGCCGAACCACGTGTTGCGTCCGACGCTAATGGGCTTCGCAATCTCCCAACCTTCTGCTCGCATCTCATGGTCGTTGACAGGATGCCCCACGGTAATAAGCGAGCAGTTCGGACCGATCATGACGTGGTCTCCGAGGGTTACAGGCGCCTGCGCCAGGATTGTCGCACCAAAGTTGATGAACACGTCTTTTCCGATGGTCACATTGCAGCCATACTCGACGTTGAGCGGCGTGTGCAGCCCGGGAACCTCGGACTCGGGCGACAACAGTTCCCGCAAAATCTCCTTCGCGCGCTCTGGGTTGGTGTTTTGCAGCTCATTGAGCTCCTTGGCCAGCAGGAAGCCGCGTCGATGTTCGGCGCTAACCTCCTCGTTGACACTGGGCATGAACCACTGCCCGCTGGTCATGCGTTCAAAGGATCCTTCGTCTGGGTGATGCATGTCAGCCATCCTATTCCCTCCTCTTAGTCTCGAGTCAGAACATCGAGAGCGGCACGGTGAAGGAAAACCTTGGAGCGGCCTTGTTGGATTTCTTCTAGGATTCCTAAATCTACGAGATGCGCCAGCCACGCGCTGGCGGTTTGGCGTTTGACGAAGCCCGTCTCTACCACGTCAGTAATGCGTACATAGGGCTTGATAAGAATGAGCTCGGCCATCTCGAGGGGATGGTTAATCACGCCCGCAGAACGTATTCGTTGCGCAGTGTTTTCCTGGATAGCCCGAAGCTGGGTAATCATCGAGGAGGCGTCGGCAGCCGCTGCGTGAACGCCGCGGATCATAAAAAGAAGCCAGTCTTCCCATGCTCCCTTAGCTGTCACAGCGTTGAGATGGCGATAGTAGTCTGCTTTGTTTCCGACGATATACCCGGACAGGTACAAAACCGGCAGCTCAAGAAGATCTTCTTGGATGAGGTAGAGGACGTTAAGGATTCGTCCAGTGCGCCCATTGCCATCGTAGAAAGGATGGATTGCTTCAAATTGATAGTGAAGCAGTGCCATCTTTACAAGGGAATCAACGTCGTGGCTGCAATATATATAGTCCTCCCACGCTGCGAGATGGTCCTCGATAATCTCCCTTCCTTCAGGTGGGGTGTAGAGCCTCTCCTTCGTTACAGGGTTACCGATAAACGTGCCCGGAAGTGAACGCACCTCGGCCTGAGTATCTAGAAGGGTGCTGCATACGATTTTTGCTGTCTTTTCTGATAGAGGTCGCTGCGATAGTGAGGAAAGTCCAGCGTGGAGCGCGGCGTTATAGCGAAGAGCCTCCTTGGTGGCAGGAGTCGGCTCGGCATCGACGTGCCACGCCGCACGGAAGAGCTCGTCATTAGTGGTGACGATGTTCTCAATCTCGGAGGAAGCACGAGCCTCACGCAGTGGAATCGTTGAGGTGATGATCTCCGGGTTAGGGATGAGCTGGCAGGCCGTACGCAGTTCAGCCAGTTTTTCCTTAGCATCGATGATGGCCTTAAGCACGGGAACGGTTTCCACCACTTCTGCAGGGGGGAGGGGTGGAAGCTCATTGTAGGGGGTGTCCGGGCTATAGGTTGGCATGGTAAAAGAATAGACATGTTGAGCAGATATGTCGATTTTTTTCAGAATTTTCGACATATCTGGATGACTTGTCGATTGCGTCGACATATCGGCGTACCCTCAGACGTTGACGTGTTAACAAATTAAGAAAGGCATCCTTATGGCGAAAATCGGCATCATCCTCGGCTCTACCCGCGACGACCGCGCCGGACTGGCCATCGCCCAGTGGGTCACCGACCTCGCTCAGGGGCGCGACGTGGACTACGAGCTCATTGACCTCAAGGCCTTCGACGTTCCGATCCTCACCACCTCCGTCATTCCTATGGCGGCAAACAAGAATTACGAGGATCCGCAGGTGCAGGCTTGGTCCGATGCTGTCGATTCCTGCGACGGCTATATCTTTGTCACCCCGGAGTACAACCACTCCGTGCCGGGCGCTTTCAAGAACGCCGTCGATTCCCTCGGCGCCGAGTGGGTAGGCAAGCCGATTGCGTATGTGGGCTACAGCTTCAGCGGCGGCATCCGCGCGGTAGAGGCGTGGCGCCTCATCATGGCGAACTTCTCTATGAAGCAGCTGCGCACCCAGCTGGATATCTCGCTGAATACCGACATGAAGGATGGCACCTTCACCCCGGCTGATTTCAAGGCCGGGATCGTCGAAAACATCTGCGCCGAGCTGGAAGAAGTCCTATCCTAGGGCGCATGGAAAAGGTAGCAGTCGTCACAGGAGCATCGTCGGGGATCGGGGAGGCGTCGGCAAGAGCGTTGGCGGCCGACGGTTGGCATGTTGTCGTCGGTGCGCGTCGCGTAGAGCGCCTTGAGGCCCTCGCGAAGGACATCGGCGGCGAGGCGCACGCCCTCGACGTAACCTCGGACGAGTCCGTGGCTGAGTTCGTCTCCCACCTCGACCGCGTGGACCTCTTGGTCAACAACGCCGGTGGCGCGAAGGGCTTGGAACCTCTCGTGGAGACCACCGTAGAGGACTGGCAGTGGATGTACGACGTCAACGTCCTAGGCACTGTCCGTATGATCCAAGCCCTCATGCCGAAGCTGCGGGGTGGGCTCATCATCAACATGGGCTCCGTTGCCGGTTGGAACGTCTACGAGGGCGGCTCCGGCTACAACGCCGCTAAGCACGGTGTGCGCGTGATTTCCCGTGCACTTCGTATCGAGGAGCACGGCGTTCGTGTCACCGAACTCGACCCGGGCCGTGTAGCCACGGCGGAGTTTTCCCTCAATCGTTTTCGGGGCGACACCGAACGTGCTGCACAGGTGTATGACGGCGAACTCAACCTCACCGCAGAAGACATCGCTGAGGCCGTGCGTTGGGTGGCCTCGCTGCCGGAGCACGTCAACATTGACACCATGACCATTAAGCCGCGCACGCAAAGCTAAATTACCTGTTTCGCTGCAGGTGAGACGCCTCTTATAGTGGCATGCGTTAGTGAAAACACATGTGAGTATGGGGGTGTTAGATGGCATTCAGCGCCATAGTGGCCTTAATGGGTGTGTGGTTCGCGGCGATGGCCTCGCCAGGACCAGACGTGGTGCAGATTATTCGTTTGGGTGCACGCTCTACGCGCGCGGCGGTGTGGGCCGCAATCGGTAGCACCACCGGCTTGATGATGTGGACCGTTGCTTCGCTAGCGGGGCTTACCGCATTGATTTCGGCGCACCCGGAAATCCTGGTGGCGCTGCAGGTTGCCGGCGGCAGCTATCTGCTGTGGATGGCTTTTTCTGCCATCAGCGGTGGCATCAAAGAGCGCCGTGCACCGGCAACTATGAACCCTCAACCGCGCGGGTTCACCCCGGATGGCATCATCAGACTCGGCACGGCGTACCGCATGGGCCTGGTCAGCGACCTTTCCAACCCCAAGGTTCTGATTTTCTTCGGCGCTATCTTTGCCAATTTTATCGATCCGGACATGGGCTTGAGCGCCAATGCCACGGTTGGTTCTGTGTTGGTTATAGAAAGCCTCATTATTTTTGTTGGTGTCGCGCTGTGTACTCGTGCGGTGTCGAAGTGGATGGCGAAGAACTCCGCCAGTGTCGATATCTTTAGTGGCGTAGTGTTTGCCCTGCTTGGCGTCATCATTCTGGTGGAGGGACTGCTCAGTGCAGCCGCTGGGTATGCTGGTCAGCATGCTAGAAGTCTCAATTAAGGGAGAATCCATCAAGCTCGGCCAGTTCCTCAAACTGGCATCCTTGGTCGCCACCGGGGGTGAGGCCAAAGAACTTATCGAGCAAGGCCAGGTCACCGTCAATGGGGAAGTGACTAAGCAGCGCGGTGCAACGCTGGCGCTTGGCGACGTCATCTGCGTCTCCGACACCTGCGCCCGCGTCGTCGAAGACGACGACGATTATTTTGATGAGGCCACCGCCGATGATGACTTCGACCCGGAGAAGTGGAGGAACCTTTAATGCCCGCCTTTGAAGCAGAAGTAGGAATGCCCTACTGGATTACTCTGGCTAGCTCCGACGTGAAGGCTTCCGAGGAGTTTTATTCCGCCGTGTTGGGCTGGGAATTCGAAGAGGGCATTGCCCGTCTGGAGGGCCTGCCGATCGCGGAGATCGTCCCTGGCCAAGACACTTGGGCAACGTACTTCCTTTCCCGCGACTTGGAAGCCGACTGCGCCCGGGTAGAACAACTCGGCGGCAAGATCCTCGCATTAGGCGCGCCGTTGGCGCTTGTTCTGGACAACAGTGGTGCCATGTTTGGTTTGACGCAGCCGGAGCTCGACCGCTTCGTTGCTGGCGGCGAGCCGGGGACCCCGGTATGGCACGAGCTGACGGTCTCGGAGAATTTCCACTCGACGTTGGACTTTTATGGCGAGCTCTTCGACTGGGAAATCCGTGGTGATGAGCACTACGCGGTTGCAGAGGAGGAAGGCGCTGCCTTTGCCGGGTTCTGGCACGCGGAGGGCTTGCCGAGTTTCTGGCAAACCTACCTGGGCGTGCGGGATATCGACCAAGCGGCGAAGGCTGTGGTGGATAACGGCGGAAAAATCATTCGCGAGCCCCACGATTCACCATTCGGCCGCCTGTGCCTGATCGAGGATTCCACGGGCGCGACTCTGACCTTGTGTGAGGTCGAGGATGCCCCCGAAGAACCCATCGAACTCTAGGGTTACGGAGGTCGTGCGCCGCATACCGCCCGGCAATGTCTCCACATACGGAGAGATCGCAAAAGTGGCGGGCGTCGGCCCGCGGTATGTGGGCTGGGTGATGTCGAAAAGCACAGATCTGCCCTGGTGGCGGGTGGTTAACAGTACCGGCCGCGCCCACACTTCCGCCGCCCAAGTCCATTGGGATGAAGAAGGTATCCCACACCGTGGGGACCGCGTGATCCTTTCGAAGTGCGGTCTGGATGCGGCGGATCTGGGAGGGTGAAAGTGCGCGCTTGGCTCCTTTTGAGCATCGCCATCGTCAGCGAAGTGGTCGCGACTTTATGCCTCAAGGTGGCGCTGGAGCACCCCGCCGTCTATGTCGTGGTGGTGGCGGGCTACGTCGTCGCTTTTTCCGCCCTGCACCAAGTGTTGCGCTGCGGCATGCACGTGGGTGCGGCCTATGGCATCTGGGGCGCAACCGGCGTGGTGCTTACCGCAGGGTTGTCCGCGTACCTCTTTGGCGAACAGCTCACGCCGCTCATGTTGGTGGGCATGGGGTGCATCATCGTCGGCGTGGTCTGCGTTGAAATGGGCGGCAGGGAACCGAAGACCACGCTCGTGGAGGTGGATCCTTGATCTGGTTATCCCTTGCCATCCTCATCGAAGTCGCCGGTACATTGGGCCTGCGTATGCTGGCCGTTCATGGGCAGAAGGCGTGGGTGGCGTGGGTCGTCGTGGCCTATGTGTCCTCCTATGTTTTCTTGTCGTTGGCTCTCCGTCAGGGCATACCGCTAGGTGTGGCCTATGGAATCTGGACTGCCTGTGGCGTGGCGCTTACTGCTCTTTTATCCTTCCTGCTTTTCCGCGAGCCTTTCACTTGGCTTAAGGGTTTAGGGGTCGCGCTGATCATTGGCGGAGTGCTCCTAGTGGATATGGGGTAGAGCCGGCTATCCCATTCGTCGTTGTAAACGACGGATCCTTCCTAGAAGGGGATTTCTTCACCGCCTTCAGATTTTTTGTTCTTCGCCTTTTCTGTTTGGCGTGCGGCTTCTCGTTGTTCTTTGTCTAGCTCGGCTTTAAGCTCCTGAGCCTCGCGATGCTTCCTGGTGCGATATCCTTCAATATCTTGTGCGATGCTCCGTGCCCAGCGCTTGCGCTTAGGAGCCAGCGGCCCGGAAGGCTCTGTGATTGCCCAAGTTCCGTCCTCAAAAAGCCAGACCACATCCCCGGTATCAGGGTCCAAGATATAAAAGGCCCGTCCATCGGTTTTCATATTGTGGTGGTGCTGGCACAACGCCACCATGTTGTCCGGATGCGTTGGCCCACCATCGGCGTAGTTAATCCGGTGGTCTAACTGACACAACCACGCCGGCATTCCGCAGCCAGCGGCACGGCAGGTGCCATCGCGGCCTTCAACGTATTTGCGAACCATCGTGGCTGGTCCGTAGCTCTTAGAGGCCTCCGGCTTGGTGCTCAAATCTCTTACCGTTGTGGACTGAGCCGGGATGTCTCCCACTTGCCAGCCATGTCCTTCCACGTACACTGGGGCGTCCTCTACATCGTCGGCTTTATATGTGTGGAGCACTACTCGGGCAGCTTCTGGCTCCACCTTTCCGGTAGTGAGGAGGATCAGCGCTTCCGCCATGGACACCTCATGCTTTTCGGCTGCTGCCTTAATTGCTTCATGGATGATGATTCCGACGCTGCTGTCCACCTCGAGTTCTAGGGTGGCGCGCTGGGCGCGGGTCATCATGGAGTACCGATTCTTTGGGCGCTTATCCTCCACGGCGATGGAGTCATCATGAACCTTGACAAGGTCGCGTATCCGGCGACGAATCTGCGCGGTGGTGGGAAATACCTGATTCGGCTTAGTCGGGGTAAACCACCGAGCTAATGAGGCATCAATTGCGGCGACCACCTCCTTTGAAGGCTGGCCTAGTTTAGCCATCACCTGATCGATGGCAATCAAAGCCGCTAAATCCAGCAAATGGTTGGCATCTTGCAGAGCCTTTACTTGAGGAAGCTCGGTAAGGCGGTGAAGGCCCATGATAATGCGGGCTACCGCGCCAGCAGATTTACCGGTCTTTATCCCAAGGCGCATGCAGGCCGTATCGGCGTCCTCGTCAAGTGCGGGAAGAACGCTGGACCAGAATTCATAGTCTGCCTGGCGTACACCTTGACCTGCCACGCAGACTGGATCATTTGGATTGGAATGAGAAAAATAGGACGCATTAACAACGTCTGTAGTGGAAGACACGAAACGCGCAACCCCCCTCTTTCTTAAGTGAAATACTGAGAGGACCCGAACCCCCACTGCTCGAAACCCCTTTCGAAAAACGAGTTTATGCCACACCCTCCACGATGTCTACCCCTGTAGAAAAGTTGTTAAAGGGGAGGCGATTGAGATGGCAGATGTTGGTGAGGTGTGGTTTTAGTCGGTCTCCCGCTCGAAGCGGGGCGTGCGGGAGTCTCCTGGAGCGTACGTATGTTTGACAAATGCACCCTCACTAGGGGTTGTTAAAATTGTGACTTGAGTTAATCTATGCACGTGCTGAAACCTGCCCCGCTCATCGTTGGCCTTGCTCTTGCGGCTCTCACCGCGCCACCCGCCCATGCCCTGACGTTCGATCCTGAAAAGGTCCCACCACGCACCCAGATGACCGTGCGTTATGCCGACGGAAACTCAGTCTCCACCGGAAATGGCCATGAGTCCCGCGCCGCGCTATCCCTGGCCAAGCTATACCTCGGCATGTGGGTGCTGAAGTACGGCGCGCCGGAGGATAAAGCCCGCGTGGAGAACATGATTCGTTTCTCTGAGGACGGAACTGCCAGCGACTTAGAGTGGAAATATCCGCAGGCGATTCCCTCCATCATCGGTGAGTATCAGCTGGGGGAGACCCACCACAACGGCTACTGGGGAAATGTCACGACGTCGACGGAGGATCTCACGCGCTTCATCGGGGTGATTTCTGGCGATCCGGTTGCCGCGCCGATCACGAAGGGCATGGCGACGGCAGCGCCCACGGCGGCCGACGGTTACCGCCAGGACTTTGGCACCGCACGAATCCCGGGCATCATCGGCACGAAATTTGGGTGGTCGGATGATCGCCAAGTTCACGCGAGTGCCTCTTTTGGTCCGGGTTATAGTGTGGCGGCTAATACCTATGGTTCCCCGGCGGATCTCACGACGGATGTTCTCGGTGCGGTGGAGGTTTCTCCGCAGGCGCCGAGCTTGCCGACGCCCCTCCAAGATGCGCGCGATAGGGCGTGTGCGGAACTGAAGCGCGCTGTGCCGAGCTCGTCGCAGGTGTGCTGACCAACCAGGAAATAAGCTAAGAAGTACCTTTGCGCTTGCTAAGAAATCAATATATTCTCGGCTGTCAACGAAGCAGTTGCTAGCCCGAAAGGTATTTCTGATGCGCAAGACGTTGTCCATTTTGACCATTGCTGTTGCAGCTTTGAGCGCTGCCCCAGCAGCGACTGCGAAGAGCGACCAAACCCGTTCGCTTATTTCCCCAGGCACGTGTGCCACCATTACCAAGTTGGCAAATGAAGGAAAGCCCGTTCCGGATCCGTCTATTCTGCGCGATGCCGATTCCGTTCCTTCTTACTTCCAGAGCGGGGTCCTTAAGTACAAGGTGGCGGATGATTTCCCCTACCGCGAGCAGCTCGATGCCGCGGTAGCTGAGTGGAACGACGCGCTCGACGGGAAGGCCTCGCTTAAGGAAGTAGCGCCGTCCGAGGCTGATGAAGACACCATCGCCATCATCTACAAGCCGGAACCGAACGGTTACGTCCAAGGTACGGCCTACCCGGACCATGGGATGCTCTTCATCAAGACCGCTAACGCTCAGTACCCAGAGGCGCTCCAAGGCACTATCGCCCACGAGCTCGGCCACATGATGGGCGCGGGTCACTCCTGCGCCCACGCTCTCATGGCCGGTGCGAACCAGAATCCCATTTCTTATCATGTGACTCCGCTCGATGCGGTGGCTGTCCTGCAAGGACAGTTCGACTAGTTCACCGCAGGCTGGCCGCGCCCGGCGAATGCGAATAGGTGTCGTCGGTCTTGGCCAGGCGGTGAGCGCGGATTCCCAGGTAGATGACCGTCGGGTACATGATGAGCGCCACGAGGACATACTGCGTAACGAGCTGCCAGGTTTCCTCCCACATGTAGTTCCACGCGAAGTGGAGACAGAAGGAGAAAAACAGCGCGCCCACGCCAATGCCGAGGCGCCACCACCATGGTTTATGCGCGGCGTAGATAGCCCAGCCGATGCCAAAACCTGCGATGGCAGAGAAGCACATGTGCAGGCACGGGCCTGCAACAAGGCGCAGACCCCACATCTGGAGCATGCCGATCCAGTCTGAGGTCGGGTGCATCAGTGCACCCATCGCGGAGTACAGGCTGTTTTCCAGGACTTCGAAGCCCCAGCCCACGAGCGCACCGACGATGAAGCCGTGCCAAGGCCGGTTGAGCTGTCGGAAGCTGAGGAGGATGAAGACCACGCCGAGGGCCTTGGCAAATTCTTCCGGATAAGCACCGGCCCAGGACATCATGGATTCCTCCCAGCCCAGGCCCACGGAGAGGTCGGTCAGTGGGGAGGCTGACAGCAGCGCCAAGGTCACAGCAGCGCCGGCTCCCCAGAGCACGCTTGCCGACGCCCACCCTTTCCCCGGCCTTGCCCACATCGGACTGCGACTCCACAGGAACAGGCCCAGCGCTAAGAAGCCGACGCCGAGGATCAAGCTAACGAGGCCCGGCAGAGGAGCCACGAAGAAAATGCCGAGCAGATTAATCAGGGAAATCGGTAGGCAGAGACCAATGATGATCCACAAGGTAACGCGGAAGATTTTGCTCATCAGAAGGCCTCCATAAATTGTTGGGCAAGGTCGGTCGGGTCACCATTGGAGAAGACGATCTGATAGTTGAGATCGCCTTTAGCCACGCTGAAGGCGAAGACCGGAATAAAGCCATCCGTTTCAAGGGTGAGAATGCCTCCGGCATCTTTAACGTCTTCTTTCTTCGGCATGCCCTCGAAGCTGGTTGCGCGCACGGCGCGGCGCAAAGCGAGTGCATCGTCCTCGACGCCTTCGGTGACATAGGCCTCGACCAAGGTATCGCCGCAGTCCCAGGCCTGGTTGGCCATGGAATCATGATTTACGCTGCACGTAAGGCCCTCGATGGGTTGGCGCCACTCAGGGTCATCGAGCACCACTTCTTCCATTTCAGGTTCACGTTCCGGCAAGGCCAAGCTCAGCACAGCGGGCAGCCCAAGGACGAGCAAGGTTGCCCCGAGCACGGCGAAGAAAGGTCCCGTCATCTTCGCCGGAGGGAAACGATAAGAAGTCATGCACACCACACTAACGCGTGCTTCTGACATAGAGTGAAGTGCATGAAGGATCTGTATCAATTTGTTAATGGCCCATGGATTGAGTCCCACGTTATCCCCGATGATCGCGGTGTCGACGGCACCTTCCACGCGCTGCGCGACGAAGCCGAGGAACTCGTCCACGAGATCGTTAAGGAAGACGCTGGCCGTCCTGGGATCGTGTATTCCTCTCACATGGACGTTGAGGGAGTCAATGCTGCGGGGACGGCGCCACTTTCCGAAGATCTGGACAAGCTGGTTGCGGCTGATCCGGAGGAGCTGGCGCACAACCTGGGTATTCTGGAGCGCGAGGGCGTTGGTGCCCCAGTGACCTTCTGGGTAGAAAAAGACTCCGGCTCCGAGGACGCGGTGGCCTACATTATTCAGTCTGGTTTAGGTCTGCCGGATGAGGCTTATTACCGCGAAGAAGCTCACGCGCAGACGCTCGCTGACTACGAGAAGCACGTTGCGGCGATGCTGGGATTCTTAGATCCCGCTCGCCTCTTCGGGCTGGGCGCGGAGGTTGCAGCTACCCGCATCGTGAACCTGGAGAAGGAAATTGCGGCTGGGCATTGGGATGTGGTGGCCTCCCGTGATGCGGTGAAGACGTATAACCCGGTGGACGTCGCCAATCTGCCCAGCATCACCCGCGCCATCCTGCAGGGTGGGGGACTGCCGGAGCACCGCGTGGTGGCCATGATGCCGTCCTACTTTGAGCACCTCGAGGGCCTGTTCACCGCCGGCCGTATGGCGGATTGGCAACTGTGGGCTACGTGGCACATTCTGTTGTCGCGTGCCCCCTACCTCACCGAGGAGATCGGTAAGAAGAACTTCGAGTTCTATGGAACTAAGCTCTCGGGTGCTACTGAACAGCGTGCACGTTGGAAGCGCGCCGTCGGGCTGGCGGAAAACATGGTGGGCCAGGAAATCGGCAAGGTCTTCGTGGACAAGCACTTCCCGCCGTCCTCGAAGTCCGAGATGGATGAGCTGGTGGAATACCTTACCGCCGCCTACCGCGAGAGGATTTCGCAGCTGGAGTGGATGACCCCGGCTACCCGCGAGCGCGCGCTGGAAAAGCTCTCCCAGTTCAAGGCCAAGATTGGGTACCCGGATACGTGGCGCGACTACTCTGACCTGGAGTTTTCGCCGAAGGGTGCGGACTTGGTGGCCAATGTGCGCGCAGGCAACGCGTGGAACCACGATTATGAGTTGGCCAAGATTGGCAAGCCGGCGGACCGCGATGAATGGTTCTCCACCCCGCAGACGGTGAATGCTTTTTATAATCCGGTGGTCAATGACATCACCTTCCCGGCGGCTATTTTGCGCCCGCCGTTCTATAACCCAGAAGCTGATGCCGCGGAGAACTTCGGTGCTATCGGCGCGGTGATTGGCCACGAGATTGGGCATGGCTTTGATGATCAGGGCTCGCAGTATGATGGCCAGGGCAACCTCAACTCTTGGTGGACGGATGAGGACCGCGCGGCCTTCGAGAAGTTGACCGCGAAGCTGGTGGATCAGTTCCAAGGCCAGGTGCCCAAGGTACTGGAGGGCACTGATTCCGCAGGCGTCAACGGCAGCTTCACTCTGGGTGAGAACATCGGTGACCTGGGCGGATTGGGCATTGCCGTGGTGGCCTACAAGAACTACTGCGCCGACAAGGGCCTGGACATCAACGGTCAGGTCGCGCCCTTTGAGGCAGAAGGTGCTGAGCCTGAATTGGCAGAGCACGAGTACACCGGTCTGCAGCGCTTCTTCCTGGCGTGGGCGCGCGTGTGGCGTACTGCTATTCGTCCGGAGATGGCTACGCAGTACTTGGCTATTGACCCGCACTCGCCGGCGGAGTTCCGCTGCAACATCATCGCCGAGAACATTGACGAGTTCTACGAGGCTTTTGATGTCGAGGATGGATTGGTCCCAGAGGAGCGCGTCATCATCTGGTAGTACCCTTGGGTCCATGAGTGACTACCAACTAAGTCCGGAAAAACAGCTCGAGCAACTCTCCTCCTACATGGAGGTGCACTACCCGCTGCCGGACTTCCGCCCGCCGTGGGCAGGTGGAGGTTCGCCGGAGGCGGACCGCTACTGTGCGCTGCTGCCGGATCGCATCGTGCAGGCCTCGATGATGGTGCTGGGTTCCGCGGTGGATCACTCGCTGCCTGGTACTGCCTTCACGGAGGGGGTGCGTGTTGAGGAATCTGAGGTCGGAGCGATCTTTGTTCCCTCGGAACAGAATGGCCGTTGGGCAGTCTCGCTGCACTCCGGTGGTTGGTGGCGCGGTGACGGCAAGGCGCTAGAGATGCAGTGGCGGCCCGAAGTGGCTGCTGCGGCGCAGCTGTCGGGGACCACGATCATTGATGTGGATTATCCGTTGGCGCCCGAGCACACCGTGGCGCAGATGGTTCAGTCGGTTCAAGCGGCCGTCGATTATGCGCGCGCCCAGGGGGCAGAGCGCGTGACGGTGTGGGGCTATTCCTCCGGTGGCGCGCTCGCAGCGCTGGTGCCTGCCGACGCCCTCCTCCTCACCTTCCCCGACTTCGGTGCGTTGGCCAAGCTCCCGGAGGAGATCCGCGGCCACTATGTTCTTGATGTTGAGAAGCTGCCGGGCCTGTATTCCGACATCTTGGTCCAGACCGCAGTACAGGACGAGATTGCTGAGCGCGTGGAGATTCCCGGTGCACAGACCGCGGAGTACGTGTCGATGCACCGCATTTCTACCCCGGCCGTGGCGCGCCAGCGGGTGCGTGACGCTGCCAAGTTCCTCTAGCCTTACTGCTCGCCCTCTGGGCGAATCTTCATCTCAGAGTTCTTCCACCAGCCGGAGCGCTGAATGATTTCTTGGTCGATCTCCGCCTCCAGCGGGGCCTCGCCTTGGGAGTTGGTGCGCAGCTCGTACTTTTCAATGGATCCCCAGTCGCGCGCCCAATCGTTGTTGAGGTAGCTCGGGATCTCATAGGAGTAGTTCACTGCCTCCGCGGTTGCCAGCGCGCCACCACCGGAGAAGGACTGGAAGTCCGTGAGGGAAGTTTGCGCGGCGGCGTCGGGAAGAATGCGGAACTCCGGAATTTCGGTTACCCCGGCGTAGTGGTCAAAGGTGCGCTGGCAGGGGAACTGCAGAGCGACGGACCAGTCAAGGAGTGCCGGGGTGGAGGAATCGAATTGCGAGTTGATGGTGGCAAGCTCCGGCACGCGCGGCGGGGTAAACGCCATCCAATCATCCTCATCGGTGGAATCGTCTACCGCAACGAGGCGCACGACGTTGGCCTCGTCGGGGATCTTGTCCAGTTCGATTCGCAGGTTGCGCCACTTGGGGGTAGCACCGACGTCGGAAAGCTCGGCCTCACCCTTGTTGGTGACCTTGCCGTCCTTGAGGGTGCCGTACTCCAGGGTGAGCTCGGTGCCCTCCTGCTCCACGCCGTTGACGTCGTGGTGGTAAATCTTGCCGGCGGCAGAAACCGAGAGGATGGGGGAGTTTTCTGAGGATTCCGGCAGGTTGTACCACTGCGTGGTGATGGTGGCGGTGGAGCGCTGCGACTCATCGTAGGAGCCCATGACCGGGACCTTCGTGTAATCCAGGTTGAAGGGCAGGTGCATCTCGGAGCCGTTGACGCCCAAGGTTCCGCGCACGCCGCCGGCGGAAGAGTCGGTGACCTCGGTGGCCTTCTCCTCGGTCTCGGTGAGCTCCTTTTGCTCGTTAGAAGAAGCAGAGGAATCACCGGTGGTGTTGGCAATGGCGCCTACCGACGCCGAGTTGAGGTTCTCCGGTTCAATATCCTCCTTGATCATGTTCGGGCCGAAGCCGAAATTGTCTTCCTTCGGATCCACCAGGGAGTCTTTGAATTCGCCTGTAACCGGAGTGAGGAAAGCGTCGTTGGTGTTGGTTTCCACCAGCGTGGCATCCGCGAGCGAGCAGACATCGCCGCGTAGGGAGGCCAGGTTGCCCTTGCCCACGGAGTAAGAATCCGCCTGGGCCACGTAGCCCTTGGCAAAGGAGGCGCAGGAGAAGGCGACGATGAGGATGCAGGCCACTGCGATTGGTGCGGACATGGCGCCTGCCCAGCGGGACACTTCAGCCTTCCGGCTGTTGTGAGTAAGTGATTGGTAGAGGCCAATCGCCAGCACCACCATGCCGATGGCGAGCACCACGGTATTTGCCTCAATAGCCTTGAATTGCACCGTGCGGTCCCACCACGGGATGCCGAAGGAAGACACGTACCACCAGGCGTTCCAGCCGCCCAGGGAGATGGCCATGAGGAAAATCACCGCGGCGATGGAGAAGGTCCGGGCGCGCGGGGAGCGCATGGCGATCTGGGAAAGGACCACCGAGCCGAGCGCGGCGATAACGCCGGCGACACCGGCGTAGATGCCGAAGTGGTGCGTCCACTTCGTCGGCGTGAACATGAGGAAGAAGGCCGACAGCGCCATGATGGCTAGCAGGCGCTTGGTGGGATCTGCCTCCGCGCCCACGACGCGGTGGTCCTTAATGAAAGCGTAGATAATGAGCGCCAGGCAGAAGAGCATGGTGAACATGGCGAAGCGGCGCGTCAGGGAGCCATCCACGGAGGGCTCAAAGAGCGTGGAGTAGCGTACGAACTCCGAGTACCACGGCAGGGACGGGCCGACCGCGGAACGAACGCGAGTGGACTCGAGCACGGACGCTAACGTTTGATCCCCGAAGGCGGCAACCATGACCGCAGTGCCGCAGGCCAGAAACGGGGCGATGAGGGCTGTCCAGCCGACCTGGGAAGCGCGCGTGCCCATGATGCGGAACAGCGCGGGCAGGCAGACCAGGAAGATGCCCACCGCGGTAAGACCAGTGGGGCCTGCGGCCAGGGTAATGGCGGCGATGATGGTGCCCACGGCCGCTGGTAGGAGGCGCTGGTTGGAGATGGCGCGCTCAAAGGAGGCCCACGTCAGCATGACGCCGAGGGCCACGATGGGTTCCGGGCGGATGCCGTTGTTATACGGCAGCCAGAAAGCCAAGAACATGAAGGCCGCGGTCCAGTGCGCCAAGCGGCGCTCGTTGACGCGGGCACCGAAGCGCGGGAGCATCTCGCGCGACAACACGAACCAGATGATGAGCGCCGAGATGAGGGAGGGCAGGCGCACGATGATGGAGGCGCTGGAGAATTGCGCCAGCCATGCTACGAGGTCGTAGTAGGGAGCACCGAACGGGGCCTCGGGGACGCCGTACCAGCGGTAGTAGTTCGCCATGTAGGTCGCGTGATCGGAAACGCGGCCCATGGTGAGGATGAAGCCATCATCGGAGGTGTTGGCGCCGAAGATATACCACCAGCCGAGTACAGCAGCCACGACGCCATCCAGCGGGCGGATCTGCTTCCAGGTCTCCGGCATGAAGCCGAAGCGTTTGCCATCGAGGCGGTCAATTCGCCACAAACACACCAGGCTGATGACCACCATGGCCAAGCCCAGCCACATGGCGATGAGCTTGAGCGGTGTCGGGGAGGAGGTGAAGCGCGAGTTGATCTCGACGTGGATACGGAGGTCATCGCCCAGCGCTTTAAGGGCTTCCGGGGTGTCGTCGATTTCGGTGTAGACGCCGGTGACCTGTGGGCGCAGATCCTCATCGGAAGTTTTCTTGTGCTTGCCCAGGGTCACCGTGGTGCCGTCGCCGGTGGACTGGATGCGGAGGGTGGCGTCGTCAGGCAGCTTCGCCACTTGCTCGGCAGTGAGCGAGAAAATGACCTCATCGAGGCTGGTGACCGAGAGACCACCCTCGCCGGCACGGACAAACATGCCGCGGTTGGAGGCCTTCTTGGACTCCGGTGGCACGGTGCCGTAGAGCAGGTCCTGGCCATCGCGCAGCTTGTCGACGGCGCTCAGGGGGATCTCTGCATCAATTTCTTCCGGCGCCACCGAGATGAGCGGGGCGTTGATGGACTGCAGGGAGCCCTGCTGGGGCCAATCGAAGGAGGACTGGGTCTGGTTCACCGGCAGCAGCGGCGTGGCCACAAAGCAGAGGAACCCGATGAGTCCAGCGATGATGGCGGTGAGCCGCAGGGACTGCGGTGCACGTAATGAAGAGGTTTTCCGATCTGACACGGCGATCAGTGTACGTCACCGACGTGCCTTTTTAAGATCTGGCCGCGACGACGAAGGGGCCGATTTGTTTGACTTCCCAGCCCTTCTCAAAGACTTCCGGGTTGAAGAACACTGCGCGGTAGCGCACGTTGGGCTGGTTGGGGTAGATGTCCTCCGCCAAGTGGGTCTTGTAACCGTCACCGGGTTCTTCCATGTCGCCGCGGAAGATGAGGACGTCGGGCCCGCGCCACGGTGCGGACTCGAGGGACTGCGCGAACTCCTCCGGAGTTTGTTCCCAGGACTTCGAGGCCCACTCCTCGATTTGCAGGTTGCGGGTGCTGAACTCTCCCAGCGGGTTGGCGTAGTTGCTGGTGAAGGCGTTGAACCCGTAGTAGGGGTTATACGCCATGAAGAGCTTTTCATCCGTCAGGACAACTGTGTCGGTGGCGTCGTAGCCCTGGGAGTCGATGAACTCGCGGATCTTGGCGTAGTTGGCGGAAGAATCGCTGGTGTAGCGGTCCGCGCGCTCACCGTAGCCGTCGGTATCGGTATAGGCGTGGTCCAGGGCGGTCACGTTCGTCGCCGGAATCTGCTGGGCATAGTAAATACCACCAAGGCCCATGATGATGGCGAATACCAAGGTTATGCGCTTGCTCGTGGTCTCGGTGAAGCGTGCCGGGTAGAGCGTGGGAAGGCCCATGAGGCGGACGTCGGCCAGCGCGAGGATGCCGGCAGCGGCAAAGAGCACCGCGACGATCAGCTCGAGGCGGAAGCCCAGCAGCGTGCTGCCGGCGAGGGTCATGACCATAGAAGCCAAGATCCACAGGTAGGTGCCGACGATCGCGGTGCCCATTGACCTGATGTCGGGCTCGTCGATGCGTAGGACGAGGTAGATCAAGCCGATGAGGCTGAGAATGCCGATGACGGACAAGGAGAGGAAGGGGGCCGGGATCTGGGTTCCCTCCTCCGGCAGGTAATGCTGCGCGGTGGATTCCAGCGGGGCGGTGGCATGCAGAACCGCGTGCAGGTATGGCGCCCAGGCGATCGCGGCGATGGCCAGAGAACCGGCCGCGATAGTCGCGAGGTGTATCAGGGGAGCCCATGTACGTTCGGCCACGCAGGTGACGAGCGCAATGAGGCTGACGATGGTCAATGCCACGGCACCGGTATAGAGCGTGTAGAAGCAGGCGGAAACTCCCAGGTAGATGGCAATTCCGGCGGTGGAGAACCAGGAGGAGTTGTGGAAAGCATGCGAGCACAGCACGGCCACGGCCGGCACGCCCATGGCGATGACCGCGGAATAGGGCTCCTCAGCGCCGATGGCCAACGTCACCGCTGTGGTGGTGAGGGCAATGGCGGTGGCAACCGGCAGGGAACCGGACAGCCGTTGCCACAGGGGAACCAGGATGCACCCGGATACGGCCAGGGAGATGAGGCTCCACGGTTGGTATACCTCCCAGCCGGGCATGTTGAGGAGGTTTGCGAGGCGCCCGCCCATCCAGAACCAGCCCAGTGGGTAGAAGGTGGGCAGGCCCTCGTAGTTCATGTCCGCATAGGAACCGGCTTCCGTGGCGCGGGTCAGGAATTGGGTGCGGAAAACCTGGTCTACCTGGACGCCGTCGAGCCACAGGCGGGAGGCCGAAAGGGGGAGGCCGATACTGGTCAGCGTGAGCAGCGCTGGGGAGATATAACACACAGCGGTGGTGAGCCACGTTCGCCAGCGGGGGCGCGGGGAGGCGCCAATCACCCACCACACGCATAACGCGCCCACTAGGAGAACGGTGAGCGCAGTTCCCGCAGTGCTCAATGCGCGGGTCACCATCGACGTGCTGAACGCCGGCAGGGAGACCGTCTTGAAGGCGAAGAAACCAATGAGCGTGATAAGGCCGCCACCTACAGCGGCGGCGGCCATTCCCACGAGAGTGGCGCGACGCGTCAAGCGGTCGACGTTATATTCCACGGTGGGGGACATAGACGACGTGGCGGGAGACTCAGTCATGCACTTAGTCTCCCACACGCCGTGGACATAGCGGAACTTTAGAAAGGCAGCTTCCGGAAGATGGCCTGCGGGATGAACTTGAATCCCAAGGACACGTACTCAAAGAGCGGGTGCACGAAGATGGACTGCTTGCCGTCGAGCACTGCCTTGACGGTGGCCTTGGCCACGTCGGAGACGTTAACGGTCAGCGGCGCTTCGCCGGCCTCCGCCGACATCTTGGTGCGCACCTGACCCGGGCGAACCACCAGCACCTTGGCGCCGGAGCCGCGCAGGGCCTCACCGAGGTTGATGAAGAAGCCGTCGACACCGGCCTTGGAGGCGCCGTAGACAAAGTTGGAGCGGCGCACGCGCATGCCGGCGACGGAGGAGATCGCCACGATGGTGCCGTGTCCCTGCTCCTTGAACTTCTGGCCGAGTAAGACTCCGAGGGAGACCGGTGCGGTGAAATTGGTCTGGGCCGAGGCAACTGCCTTAGCCTGGTCCTGCCAGAGTTCCTCCTGGTCACCGAGGGTGCCGAAGGCGATGATGGCGACGTCGACATCGCCACGTTCAAACGCGCGCTGGACGACGTCCGGGTGGCCCTCGAAGTCAGTCGCGTCAAAGTCCAGGACCTCGACGTCGCCACCGCGGGACTCGATGGTGGCGCGGGCCTCCGCGATACGTGGGGAGTCGGCACGAGCGGCCAGGGTGACCTTGGCCGGGCCGCGCTCGAGGAATTCCTCGACGATGCCGAGGCCGATCTCGGAGGTGCCGCCGAGAAGGAGGATGTGTTGTGCTTGGCCTACTGCATTCAGCATGAGGTTAATCCTTTCTAGTGCAGCTCGAGGCGGCGGGACATGTCGGAGGCGAAGACGCCAGTCGGGTCGATGTCGTTGCGGGTCTTGAGCCATCCCTCGAGGCCCGGGTACATCTTGTGGAAGTTCTCCGCCGAAGTGCGGGACTCCTTGGCCAGGTAGAGGCGGCCACCGAATTCCATGACGCGCTTGTCCAGATCGTCGAGGAAGGTGCCCAGGCCCGGCTTGATGGGGAAGTCCACGCAGACATTCCAACCCGGCATCGGGTAGGACAGCGGGGCCTTGTTACCCGGGCCGAAGAGCTTGAACACGTTGAGCGCGGAGTAGTGGCCGGAGCGCTGCATGTCCCGGATGATGTCCTTGAAGGGCTCGACGGCGTCGGTCGGCACCACGAACTGGTACTGCAGGAAGCCGTTGGAGCCGTAGCCGCGGTTCCACTCGCCGATGAGATCCAGCGGCTGGTAGAACTGCGTGAGGTTCTTGACCTGGTTACGAGCCGGGGCGCCCATGAGGTAGTAGGCCTCGCCGATGGCCATGAGCGAGAGCTTGTTCATGGTGAAGTTCGGGAAGATATCCGGAACGGTCATCAGCTGCGGGGCGTTGAACTTCAGCGGGTCCTTCGCCAGCTTCGGGTTCAGCTCCTCCAGCTGCTCCAGGGTGGCCAGCGAGCCGCGGGAGATGGTGGAGCGGCCCAGCTTCGGCTCTGGGGAGATGACGTCGAACCACGCGGAGGAGTACGTGTAGTTGTGCTCCGATCCATCGGAGTGGAAGGCGATGGTTTCCTCGAGGTTATCCGTGCGGTCGGTGTCCGCGATGAAGTAGGCGGTTTCCGTCTTCGTCATCTTGATCTTGGCGCGCAGGATGATGCCGGTCAGGCCCATGCCGCCGACGGTGGCCCAGAAAAGATCTCCTTCTGGATCCTCATCTGAGCCCTCTGGGCTCAGATGTAGTACGCGGCCGTCGGCGACGAGCAGCTCCATGGAGGTGACGTGGTTACCAAAGGAACCGGCGGAGTGGTGGTTCTTGCCGTGGATATCCGGGCCGATAGCACCACCGATGGTGACCTGGCGGGTACCCGGCAGAACCGGAACCCACAGGCCATAAGGCAGGGCGGCCTTCATGAGCTGGTCGAGGGTGACTCCACCGTCGACGTCGACGATGCCCGACTCCGGGTCGATGGAGTGGATGTTGTTGAGCGGTTGCATGTCGATGACGAGGCCGCCGGCGTTCTGCGCGGGGTCACCGTAGGAGCGGCCCATACCGCGGGCGATGACGCCGCGGCGCAGGTGGGAAGGCTTATCAGCGTTATCCTCGGCCACCTGGGCGACGGCAGTCTTAATGACGTCGACGTCCGGGGTGGATAAAACATGGGCGGTTGTCGCCGCCGTGCGGCCCCAACCGTAGAGGGACTTCTCAGTAGTATGCAGTTCCATCTCTTACTCTTTAAATCGATGTGATGGGTCGGTTTTCTACACTACCTAGGAGGCAGTGCCTGTGGCGTCAGTGAAAACGTGAGATTAGGTACAAAAGCCAAGCAAACGGAACATTTGTGCCGTCCGGTTGTATGGTTTTCTATGGCTAGTACAGATCCATGATCTGCCGGATTTCCTCGGGAAGTTCATCCTGCGAGGTGATCTCAGGGCCTTCATAAGAACGCAGGATTTCATAGACGCGGCCGCGCGAGGTGGAGTCGAGGATGGGCAGTTCCTCGGCGATGAGCCGCGTCATAAAACCATTGAGTGGCAGTGAGGTGTGCTCGGTAGCGAGGAAGTGCCCGTGGCGCTTGTCGTCCTCGGCGCGCTCATCTTGCGCCGCGCGCTGTGCCGGAGTGAGGTGCTCTTTTTTGGAGGAGTACATGCACGGTAGCCTACCGCCCGCCTAAAGTGGTGCGGTATGACTTCTCCCAAGCAAGACAATTATGCCCTGGATGACACCCTCGCCGGACGTATCACCCAAGCCACGGCCGTGGCGATCATGACCTCTTATCCGGATTGGAGCAAGAACAAGACTGCGCTCGTGTCCGCCTATGTCCTGTCTTTCTTAGGCTTTGGTGCACTCGTGGCAATTACTAATGCCGAGAGCCACGAGGGGCAACCGGAGCCGGAGAAGCCGGAGGTGCCGCTGTGGACGCTTCCGGTTGGCCTTGGTGCGCTCGTGGTTGGCGGCTGGTTGGGGATTAAGGCACAGCGGGGAATCGTTGGCTTTATCCGCCGCCGCGGCGTGGCAAAACCGTGGACGGTGTGGGGTGGAATCGGGGCCGCCATCGTGTTCATCCTCAGCGAGCTCGAAGCACGCGAGAACGCCGCTCGAAACTAAAAGTGCGTATGGTGGGGCACATGAGCTCACAGGTCACAGATTTGGCGCAGGTCCGCGCCAAACGTGGTGATTCTGCTCGAACCCTGCTGTGTCAGGTGTCCAACGTCCGCGCGGAAGCTGAGGTGCACCGCCAGATTGGTTTCTCGGACGCACTCACGCTGGAAGAGCTTCATCATATTCTCGAGGTCTGCTTCGGACTGCCTCAAGAGGATTCGCCGTGGCACTTTTTTGAACATACCGATGCCCGCGGCCAACGAATCGATCCGAGCCATACCGTGCGCGAATTCTTAAGCCGCGAAGGCGAGCAGATTGATTATGCCTGGGGGCTGTGGGATTTCGAGATAGTCGTGGTGGAGACCTATCCGCGCGATAACGGCACGCCGGAGGCTCTGTGCGTGGGCGGCTCCGGATCTTTTCAGACACCGTTTGATCTCACCGCCGTGAATGCTGAGCTCACAGGCCAGGAAACCATTGATGAAGTTCTGGATCTTGTGGTTAGTCCCGTCCGCGCGCTCATTGAAAGAACCCGGCTCTATGACTTCGTTCCGCTCCTCCAAGCTTTGGACTTGCATCGCGAAGTCAGCATTGATGCTCGGGCGTACCGCCAGCTGCGTACTCTGCCGCGAGAAGTAACAAACGAAGGCAAGGACGCCTTTTGGTCGATGGCGCTAGCGCTGTCCTGTATGGGCGGGCGCGAGCTGACGGATTCCGTGGTGGAGACCGCCATGGCGGCGTTAGGCTGGGTCGACGATGACGGCGAGGAGCTTCGCGGTGCTGAGATTCGGGAGCTGTGCACGGCCTCCCTCAAGGTTCTTTCCTCCCTCGGCGCCTATGGTGAAGACGCCGTCGCACCCGTGGACCGCCTGGACATTTACCGCGCCCTCATCCGCGGGTAGAGTATTCCGCCGTGACTGAACCTACTTCCACCCTAAAGACACAGCTCGTGCGCTTTGTCTCCGTCGGTGTTTTCACTGCGGCCATCGACTATGGCCTCACCCTCTTCCTGACGTACCTAGGCCTGCACCGCTCCCTGGCCAAGGCGATCGGTTGGGTTTTCGGTACCATCGCCGCGTATGTGGCCAATGCTCGCTGGACTTTCGGTGCGCAAGTGTCTGGTCGTACCGCCGGTGCCGTGGGCATGCTGTACCTGTCTACCTTCGCCGTGCAGAATTTTCTGTATTGGGTGCTCAACGCTCCGCTGATCAGTCTGGGCTTTGAGGGTGCACTGAAGGACACTATCGCCTTCGTCATCGCGCAGGGCGTGGCCACGGTGACTAACTTCGCCATTCAGCGCGTGTTCATTTTTAAGGGCAAGTAACTATGGCAGGTCGCGCCGAACGCTTCTCCCAGTCGAACTCCTTGCATGCGCAGGGCGCGAAGTTCGCCATTACGGGAGCCATTGCCGCGCTTATCGACGTCTCCCTGACCTGGCTCTTCCAAATCGGATTAGGCGTATTCGGCGACGTGGGCTCCCGAACTATTGGCTTTGCTGTGGGCACCTTCGTGGCTTATCTGCTGAACCGGCGCTGGACCTTCAACGCGCGGGCCTCGAAGCGCCGCTTCGCTGCCGTGTTTGCTACCTACGCCATGACCTATGCGATCAACATTCTGTTGTATCGCTGGGCCTTTCCCTTCTTTGATCACACGCTGGACTGGCCCTCGTCCTGGGCACTGGCGGTGGCTTTCGTGATAGCCCAAGGCACCGCCACACTCATCAACTTTTTTGTGCAGCGCTGGGTGATTTTCCGCAGCACGCGCAAGTCCTTTGAGTTTTAGGGCCTGCGGAAGTCTTCCTTGCGGCCACGGTTGTGCAGGCGCAACCACTCTACAAAGCCCTTCACGTCATGTTGCTGGACCAGGAAAAACCAGCCAAAACGTGCGAATTCCTGCGGCAGCAGCTTGCGCATGCCGCGCTGCCACAGAAGGTAGCCGCGGTTGCGGTAGGTAAAGAAGCGCTTGAACTCGCCCTCCGGATATTGCGTATGCATTTTGCCACCGAGGATGGGCTTGAACTCGTCGGAGCCGTCCGGGTGCAGGTAGCTGGTGGTCAGCGCAGTGCCGAAGCTCAAGCCCGAGTTGACCAGGCGGCGGTGGTACTCCACCTCATCACCACGGATGAACAGGCGGTAATCTGGCACGCCGATGATCTCCATGGCCTCGGCGGAGATGAGCGCGCCGTTAAAAAGCGAGGCGATACCGGGCAGAAAGTCGCCCTCTAATTCGCTCATGTAGCGCCGCCATATCAGTCCCTGGCGAAGAGGGAAGGCGAGCTTGGCGGGCTCATTGATATTGCACACGGCGGGGGAGACTTCGTGGAGTGCGTTGTTTTCCGCAACGCGGTAGAGCTCCTCCAGCACGTGGTGGTCGGCGGGGCGGCCATCATCATCAGCGCACCACACTGCGTCCGCGCCGAGGGCGAGTGCGGTGAGGAATCCCAGCGCGAAGCCGCCCGCGCCACCGAGGTTGGTTTCGGAAGGCACATAGACGCCGCGCTCGCCGGCCAGTTCGTGGAGGAGATCCTCCACGGATTGTTCCGCACCGTTATCCACCACGATGACCCACTGCACCGGGTGTGTTTGGTTCACCACCTGTTCAAGGGAGGCGCGCAGCAGCTCCACGCGCTGGTGGGTGACGATCACAGCGGCCGTCGTTCCGGCCTGGGACAGAGTGGCAGTCATGCGTTCCATTGTGCCACCCGTGCTGAGCTATACGATGCTAGCCATGGCTGTAAAAGGTATTGAAGAGATGTGGGCTCCTTTTGGGATTTCCGTACAGGTCGGCGAGCTGACCTTGCGGGTGCTGCGCGATAGTGACATCGCCGCCATCCACGGTGTTAGCGCCGCTGCGATATTTGGTGAGCCGCTTCCGGAGTACACGTTCCCCTGGCTGAAAGAGAAACCGGACCCGAGCTTCCGGTGGGCGCACCGCGCGCAGATGTCCCCGGAAGAATGGTCGCTCGACTTCGGAGTGCATCTTGATGGTGAGATCATCGGCTCGGTGGATCTGCGGGCGAAGAATTTTCCCGATAACCATGAGGTTGTAACCGGATCGTGGATCTACCACCACCTTCAGGGCCGCGGTATTGGTACGCAGATTCGTCACGCCGTTGCGGTCTTCTGCTTTGATTACTTGGGCGCGCGCCAGCTGCGCTCGGAGTGGGAGCCGGGGAACGAGGCGTCCCAGGCGGTATCACGCAAGCTGGGCTACACCATCAACGGCAACAAAGCAGTGCTGCGCAAAGAGGATTACCAGCCGGGGCCGGAAGTGACTGTCAGTGGCATGACCGAGGAACTGCGCGCGATGTTGGGAGTTAACTTCGCACTATGACGGAGATTTCGTGAAACGGAGTAAATTTGTACTCATTTTCACGGAAACTTGTAGAATGTTGGCATGCTTAACGCGCGGACCACCTCAAAAATCGACGCTCTTCTTGATCAGTATGCGGCGTTGCGGGAGGACGCCCCCGAGGCCATCGCGGAGATAGCACGCGCAGAGGTGGCCGAGTCAGTGTATAACTCGAACGCCATTGAGAATTCCACGCTGACTTTGGAGGACACCGAGAACATTCTGGCCGGGCTTACAACTAGGGCGCATGATTTGCGGGAAGTCTTTGAGGCCAAAAACCTGGCGGACGTGACTGAGGAACTTATTCGGGGCGTCGGTAAGCTCGATGCAAACCTCATTCTGAAACTGCATGGCATGTTGCTTCGCGGCATCAACGACGACTGGGCGGGGCGCTTTCGTCGAAGGGGAGAGTGGGTTCGCGTGGGCGCTCATATGGGGGCCAACCCTGAATACGTGGACAGGCTGGTGGACACAGCCATTGCCGAATACTACGAGGACACTAGCTTCTTTGTTGACCGAATCGCGCGGTTCCACGCGGAATTTGAAACCATCCATCCTTTTTCAGATGGTAATGGGCGCATCGGGCGCGTCATTATCAATCAACAACTCTTAGAGCTAGGGGCGCCACCCATCATCATTCCGAACAAAGGAAAAGAGCGCCACTACTACCCAGTGTTCCGTGGCTACCCGGTGAGTGGTGATTTTTCAGCGCTGAGCACGCTCATCGCGCAGCAGCTCGTCGAGTCCTTGCACAAGCGCATCACGCTCATGACCGCGCCGAGGGTAATTCGCCTGTCGGAATGGGCAAAGGTTAACGGTGTCTCTGGGTCCGTCGCCGCCAATAAGGCGGCGCGGGGTACCATTCCCGCCTTCCGACAGCGCGGAACGTGGATGATTGACGCGCAATATGTCAACGAGGCAGGTAGCAGGGGCTAAACGTTCTCCTCGTTATCGAAGCGCTTGCGCAAATCCCGCACGTACTCGCCCACCTCGGGGCCTTCGTACTCGCCGACGACCTCGGAGACCTCGCCCACCGAGCGAATCTGACCGTGGTCGATCCACAAGGCGGTATCGCACAGCTGCGCCAGGAAGTCATTGGAGTGGGAAGCAAAGACTAGGATGCCGGAGCGTTTCACCAGGTCCTGGAGGCGGACGCGAGCCTTGGCCATGAAGGCGGCGTCGACGGCGCCGATTCCTTCGTCGAGAAGCAGGATCTCCGGCTCAATGGAGGTCACCACACCCAGTGCTAGGCGCACACGCATACCGGTGGAGTAGGTACGCAGCGGCATGGAGAGGTAATCACCCAGCTCAGAGAACTCGGCGATTTCATCCATCTTGGCCTTCATCTGCTTGATGGTCTGGCCCAAGAAGAGGCCGCGGATGATGATGTTGTCATAGCCGGAAACCTCCGGGTCCATACCTACGCCGAGGTCGAAGACTGGGGCAACGCGCCCGCGGACGTCGGCAGCACCGCGCGTAGGTTCGTAGATGCCGGAGAGCAGGCGCAGCAGAGTGGTTTTGCCCGCGCCGTTGTGGCCGACGAGGCCGACGCGGTCGCCCTCACGCAGGTGGAGGTTGATGTCTTTGAGCGCTTCCACCATGACCACGTTCTGATCATTCTTGCCAATGGAGCCACCGGCCGTGGAGAGCATCGCCTTCTTGAGTGAACGGGATTTGGCATCAAAGATGGGAAAGTCCACGCAAGCGTTATACGTATCAATGGAAACCATGGACGATCCTTTCTAGACCCAGTAGGAGACACGGAAGCGCCACTGGCGCATGGCCAGTCCGGCGATGAGCAGGCCGGCGACGGTGCAGCCGATGACGATAAGCCAGTGATAACCGGCAACGGGTTCACCAATCATGGGGGCGCGGATGATCTCCATGTAGTGATAGAGCGGATTGATCTCAGCGATGCGCGCGCGGCTGGCCACGGCACCTCCCTGTTCCTTCAGGGTGTTGGTCATCCACACGATAGGCGTGACGTAGAAGAGCAGCTGGGTTAGAGCCTCCAGCAGCGGGGCAACGTCACGGAAGCGGGTGGCGATGATGCCGAAGAACATGGCTACCCACACGCCGTTAACCAGGAAGAGTCCTAGCGCCGGGATGAACAGGAGGAACTCCCAGCCCAGGTGGCGCGGGAAGATAATGATGAGCAGCAGCCAGATGATGAGGTTGTGCCCCAAGAAGAGAGTTTGCCGCCAGACCAGGCGGTAGACGTGCACCGACAGTGGTGCGGGCAGCTGTTTAATCAAGCCCTCGTTGTCGATGAAGACCGTCGAGCCTTCCTTGATGGCGCCGGAAATGAAGTTCCACATGATAAGGCCCACGGTCACGTGGGGCAGGAACTCTGCCACGGGGATCTGGAAGAGCATGGAGTACAGCAGGCCAAGCGCCGCGGCCATCACACCGGTCGCGATGGTGATCCAGAAGGGACCCAATACCGAGCGGCGGTAGCGCTGCTTGATGTCTTGGATGCCCAGCTTGAACCACAGCTCGCGCTGGCGAGCGCCTTGCAACAGATCAGCGAAGGCCGCCGACATGGTCATGGAACGCGAGGCCGGCTCCTCGCCGGGTGCAGGCGCGGAGGTCATGCGGGCGACGTCGTCACGCAGGTTTTTCTTGTCTTGCACGCCATTCACCCTAGCGCGCACATCCGCTAAAAACCTACACACACGCCCTTAACCTGGGAAAACACGAGCGAGCTGGGAAAATCGAGGGTTAGGAAAGATTTACGTGGGGCGTATAGAGTAGGGAGTCGATCGGACGATTCGAGGAAGGGTTGAAGCATGACGGAACAGTATGACGTCGCCAGCGTGCGAGGTCTTTACACTGGTCTGTCCGATGGTTGGACCTACCTGAACGCGCACGCCGCGCCGCAGATTGCGGAACGCGTGGCCTCTGGGGTTGCCCGTTCTTTCCGCTTGTCCGCCACGGTGAAGCCGCTGGAGGATGCCGTGGGCGCGCACTCGGCGCATCACGACCCCGGGGAGCTCCACGCGGCGGACATGTATGACTCCGCGCGCCGGGCGGTGGCGGATCTCACGGGGGCGACAGCGCAGCGCGTCATCCTGGGCCCGTCGCTGCCGGTGCTGTACCAATCCTTGGGTGTCGCACTGCGCCCGCTCCTGCGCCGCCAGTCCTCGGTGGTGCTCTCCCGTTTTGATTCCCCGGAGTTTACGAGCGCGTTTGAGCACCTGGGTGCCGATATTCGGTGGTCGCAGCCGGACTTGGGAACTGGCGAGCTGCCGGCGTTCCAATATGCCGATCTGGTTGATGGTTCGACGCGTTTTGTCGCCTTTTCTGCCGCCCACGAGCTGCTGGGCACGGTCACGCCGGCCTCGGAGATTATTGATTCGGTCCATGAGCGTTCGCGCGCCTGGGTGCTTGTCGACGTTTCCGCTATCGCCCCCTACCGCCTCCTCGACTTTGACGCGATTGGGGCGGATATCCTCGGCGTGGATGTGGGCGCTCTTGGTGGTCCGCAGATGGCGGCGCTGGTCTTCCGCGACACCGCGATGTTCCGCCGCCTCGATGAGCTTGTTGTTGGCCCGGTCTCCGCGGGCTTGGCCGGTGGCGTTGGTCCCCTGGTGGATCATCTGGCAGAACTCGCCGGTGGGGAGCGCGGTTCGCGCCGCGTGCGCCTGACACGTTCGATGGAAGCCCTCTCCGGTTATATGGAGGATCTCACCGGGGATCTCTACAGCCTGTTGGGCACGCTGCCGGCCGTTCACGTCCTGGGAGTGACAGGGGAAGCGGCAGCCGACGCCTCCGATGACCGCCTCCCGCGCCTGACCTTCGCCGTGCGCGATGTGCCTGCGGACGTGATCCACCGCCGCCTCTTCGATAATGGGTTGGTGACTACCATCGCCCCGCACACCCCACTGCTTACGGAGATGGGTGTGGAGGAGGTTGGCGGTGCCGTTACGGTTTCGCTGAGTCCGTTTAGCACCTATCACGACGTCGAGCACCTCACCCGCGTGGTCGCGTCTTTGGCTTAGACCTCGAGGACGAGCTTGCCCGTGACCTCGCCGGAGTCGAGGGCTTTGTGGGCTTCGGCGGCGCGAGCAAGCGCAAATGTGCGATGCAGGTGGTGCTTGACGCTGCCGTCTTCCAACCAAGGCCAGACATTTTTGACGGTGTCCGCAACGATGGCGGCCTTGCCCTCCAACGAGCGGGAGCGCAGCGTGGTGCCCTGCAGGGTCAGGCGCTTGTTAAGCAGAATACCCATGTTGAGCTCGGCCTTCGTGCCACCCTGCATGCCGATGGTGACCATGTGGCCACCCTTGGCTAGCGCGATGAGGTTCTTTTTGAGGTACTTCGCGCCCATGATGTCGAGGATGACATCGCACTGGTTCTTCAGTTCCTCGGCGAAGTCCTGCTCGTTGTAGTTGATGAGGATGTCCGCGCCGAGTTCCTTGCAGGTCTCGAGTTTTTCGTCCGAGCCAGCCGTCACGGCGACGGTGGCGCCCAGTTGCTTCGCCACCTGGATGGCGAAGGTGCCGATGCCACCCGCGCCGCCGTGGATGAGGATGGTCTGGCCTTGAGTAAGACCAGCTTCCATAGCGATGTTGGACCAGACCGTGCAGGCCACCTCGATGACGGATGCGGCCTCGGCAAAGGAATAGCCGGTGGGGATGGGCAGCAGCTGGCCTTGGGGCACGGCCACGTACTCGGCGTAGCCGCCGCCGGCCAGCAGGGCGCCGACCTTGGAGCCAACCGCGACGTCGGTGTCGCCTGCGTCGACGACTTCGCCTGCGACTTCGAGGCCGATAATCTCCGAAGCGCCCGGCGGCGGTGGGTAGTGCCCGCGGGCCTGGAGCAGGTCGGCGCGGTTTACGCCGGCGGCTTTGACTTTAACGAGGACTTCGCCGGCAGCTAGTTCTGGTGTGGCGACATCCCCCAACTCCAGCGAGTGCGGGTCTTCCAGGTTGGTCTGAATGATAGCTTTCATGCCACACCACCGTACTTAAATCCAATCATCCTCGACGAGGAAGCCGTTGACCGTGATAGCAGCAGCATTGGCCTGGCCCATGGCCATCGCCACCTGTGCGGCTGGATTGACCACGTTGCCTACTGCCCAGACGCGCGGGTGGCTGGTGGCACCGGTGAGATCGGCCTTGATCAGGCTGCCGCCCATCGCAGGAGGCGGACTGTGGCGCTCGAGGTTGAGGTCAGCGAGGAACTCATCGTGGGGGCGGGGAATGGGCATGTAAAACAGTGCATCGACGGCATGCTCGTCGCTTTCCAGCAGGACTTTTCCGTCTTGGAAGGCGGTGACGGGGCCGTCGATAAGCGCAATGCCCCGCCGAGTCAGGTCCGCGCGCTGCTCGTCGGTGAATTCCATTCCATTGGTGAAGAAGGTGATGTCCTTCGACCACTGTCGCAGAACCGCGGCATGGTGGAAGGAGAACTCGCCGATGTAGAGCACGCCGAGCTTCTTGTCCGCCACCTCGTATCCGTGGCAGTAGGGGCAGTGGAGGACCGTATTTCCCCAGTTTTCTTCCAAGCCCGGGATGTTGGGGTGCTCGTCGTCCACGCCGCTGGCGACGATGATGGAGCGGGCAGCGACGGTCTCACCGTTGCTCAACGTGGCGGTGAGCGTGCGGTCATTATCGGTGACGGAATCCACGGTGGCGTTTATGATCTGCGCGCCATAGCTGCGCAGCTGCTCCTTGCCGCGCTCCTGGAACTCAAGGGGTGGCGTGCCCTCGAGGGCAATGACTCCATGAATTTCATGGGCGAAACGGTTGCGGGGAGTGGCGGAATCAACAATGAGCACGCTGCGGCGGGCGCGGACCATGACTAGGGCTGCCTGCAGGCCGGCCGCGCCACCGCCGATGATGAGGGTATCTACTGTCTGCATGGCCGCGAGTAAACCAGAGGAGGGTTTATATGGCAATGGTTTTCATTAATTTGTGGCAGGCGTCACGCCCAACCCTGACTTGGCCAAGTTAGTGTCGAAGGGTTGGGGTGTGGTGGGAATTCGTCAACATGAGGCATCGGCCAGAATTGCGAATGCGGCCCGTCGAAGGATGGCGCCTTGTGTATCCTTTGGATGTCGTTGAGCTTTTAAGGAGCAAGAAAGTAGCATGACCTACCCCTCCACCGTCTCTAAGGTGGGCATCCGATCGCGTGCCCTGCGTTTCGCACCGCGCCGCTCGGACTGGTCCCGCGCGACGATCGGGCGCGACCTTTCGGCAGGCCTCATGGTGGCCCTCGTCGCACTGCCCCTCGCGCTCGGCTTCGGCGTTGCGTCCGGTGTTGGCGCCGCAGCCGGAATTACGACGGCCATCGTCGCGGGCATCTTGGCCGCGGTCTTCGGTGGTAGCAATGTTCAGGTAAGCGGCCCGACCGGCGCAATGACCGTCGTGTTAATCCCCATCGTGGCCGACCATGGTGCCGATGGGGTGCTCGTTGTCGGCGTGCTGGCGGGACTCATGCTGCTCTTACTGGCATTCACCGGCGCTGGCCGCGCGATGAAGTACATGCCTTTGCCTGTCGTCGAAGGTTTCACAGCCGGTATTGCGGTGATCATCGGCCTCCAACAGCTGCCTGCTGCACTCGGTGTTGACGTCGACGGCGAGAAGGTCCTCGGGTTGGCGTGGGGCGCAATCAAAGCTTGGTTAGATGCCCCGGGATGGCAGGCGCCAGTGATGACCCTCGCGGTGGCGGCCGGAATCGTGGTTGCGGCGCGCGTTCGTAGTGGCTTTCCCGCGGCGCTGGTGTTGGTAGCTGCCGCGACGGCCATCAACATGCTGGCAGACAGTAACCTGAAGACAATCGGCTACATCCCGTCGACGTTGCCTGCTCCGCGCTTGCCGCACATCCCGTGGGAGCACCTGGATTCCTTGCTGTTGGCAGCGGTCGCCGTCGCAGCGCTCGGTGCGTTGGAATCGTTGCTGTCTGCGACGGTCGCCGACGCAATGACCGTCGGTGACCGGCACGATCCTGACCGCGAGCTCTTTGGGCAGGGCGTGGCCAACGTCGTCGCGCCCTTGTTCGGCGGGATCCCCGCGACCGCCGCGATCGCCCGAACTGCTGTCAACGTGCGGGCAGGCGCGGGTACGCGCCTGGCGGCGGTGTTCCATTCGCTGCTTTTGCTCGTCGCAGTGCTCGTCGCGGCCCGGTGGGTGGGCGAGATTCCTCTCGCTGCGCTTGCCGGCGTGCTTATCGCCACTGCGATCCAGATGATCCATCCGCGGAACCTCCGCTCGGTGATGCGCGCCACCAAGGGCGACGGAGTCACCCTGTTCATCACGGCTGCCGCCACCGTCGTGTTCGACCTTGTCGTCGCCGTGCTCATCGGTCTTGTCATAGCGGGCTTCTTCGCGCTACGCGATACCGCCCGCACGGCGGTGTTAGAGGCCGCCCCACTGGAGACGGGCGACCACCGCGACAAGGAACGCGAGCTTCTTGACGAGCACATTGCCGCCTTCCGCCTAGAAGGCCCACTCTTCTTTGGCGCAGCGCACGATTTCCTCCTCGATCTCGCTGATGCTTCGTCGGTCAAGGTTGTCGTGCTCCGCATGCGCTATGTCACGACGATTGACGCCACTGGCGCCCAGATGCTCGCTGACACGATCGGGCGCCTTGAACGTCACGGCACCCGGGTCCTACTCTCAGCCACGAAGCCCGAACATGTTCCGGTGTTGCGCGAACTCGGCGTATTTGACCAGCTTGCGCACGAGAATCACGTCTTCGACGACACTCTCGACGCCATCGCCCACGCCCGACTGCATGTCTCGCGCATTCAGCATGAGGAGTCGGATGGCGCACCCGCGGCGTCGCAAAGCAATCAGTACGACGAGTAGCGCTGACGAGTCGAATTCTTCTCCCGCGGCGGAGTCTAGTACTCTGAACGTGTTGCGCGCGGTGCATGCTGACGCGTGACGAGGAGGCGTGGCAGAGCGGCCGAATGCACTGGTCTTGAAAACCAGCGTGGGGAAACTCACCGCGGGTTCAAATCCCGCCGCCTCCGCCAATTTTTTTGGTGATTACACCAAAATCTTGCGTAAATTTAGCAGTGGCACTGGGCTATTCTAGTCCCATGGCCAACCGGCAAATATTCCTCCGCCCAGAGTACAGCCACCCAAGCTCGCTGTGGCCGTCTAAAGAACTCATAGTTTCTGGGGCTAATAGAATCGGATTCTATCTTCCTGAAGACTTAGGAATTGAGTCCGATCTGGGACGCGAAATCCTTGAGTGGACGGAGGAGTTTCAGCAGAATTTCCTCGAGATACCCGATAGCTTTCGCCAGCGTCCGCGTTGGAAGGACCAATTCGATAGATTTCGATGGTACGACGCGGGATGGCGTATTACTCACCAATTAAGGGAGCTTTTTCCATCGGTACAGATTGTTCCCCAGTTCGCTCAATTCGTTTTCTCCGTTAATGAGCGAAGAGAAAATGCAGGGAAGAAGCCCTTATGCCTCCCCGGAGAACAACTCACAGGGTTTGTATGCATTAGGGATGTGAGGAATGGCGATTAAGGGAAGTTATCGCTCTACGGCGTCAGGCATTGTCTCCGTTGTTCATCGCTGCAGTCACCCAGCTCAGAACGCATCCCACTAGTAGGAACCCGCTAATTTGCAGGTGGGTGGCCCAGTTTCCGCCGCCGCCAGGCAAGGCGAGAAAAATTGAAAATGCAACTGCGGCAAGGCAGTGGAGGGTCAACCGGCTATGTGCGCCTAGACGTCGTTGTGGCCAGGCTTTTTCGATGGCCCAGCTCACTGCTATGAGAATGGCGTAAAAGGTGATTCCCGCTAAGGCTCCTGGAACAAGGTAGAGCATGGATTCATCTCCTCTCGGGGGGAATCATGGTTGTGGTAAGGAAGGCGGTTTCGTGATGTCAGAGGATAACTATTCGGCGTGGGTAGAGACTGATTATCTTTTCGGCTCCCCAGTCAATGCTCGCCGGCTATTGGATGTTCAGAAGACTGAAATGGTAGCGGT
>NZ_KV796806.1:0-21262 GCF_001809235.1 Corynebacterium sp. HMSC072A04
GCATGCGCTACAACACGCGCAGACGGCACTACTGGTGCAACCTTCTAGCCCCTGATGCCTTCGAAGCGCTCACATCAGCTACACTGACCCAAGCAGCATAGCTAACCCCCGACGTGTCTACTTTCCGGGGGTCAGGCCCTGCCGCTGGTCAGCACACGCACATGCAAAGAGCATCCCTGAATACGGCAACAAAGCAACGAAAATGGTGACTTTCACCCCCGGTGTGCTTGAAGGGTCGTACAGGCGCATTTTCGTACCTGCCCAATCCACCTGCATCGTATGCCCTGGTGCATGGGTGATCCGGGCGGTCAGCCCGGCCGCGTCGACATGGGAGGCAACCAGTTGGCGGAACCGGTCGTAGCTGTAGTGACGCTGGCCCGGCTGGGCCAGCGTTGTGGTGTAGCGAGCCCACAATACTTACAATGTTAGCTTCACACGTCTTGTGCGTGCTTTGACGACCGCGTCAAAGTCAATCGGGACGAACGTGCCTTGCCCGCTACTGCGCTTATCTACGAAAATCGCGTCCAACTCGTTATTGATGGGCATGTGAAATATGACGGAATCACCTACGGCAAACCGGTGGATGAGGTCATCCGGGCGGAGCGGCAGCGTGAAAAGCACATCCAGAATCTAGGCTTTGTTGTCTTGCCGTATTCCCCGAGCGAATTGCTTTATGAAAGACCACGAGTGGTCAGTGAGGTGCGGGCAGCGCTCAAGGCTGTGAGGTCGCACCGTAGCGCATAGTGGTGGGGTGGAAAGCGAGCCTCATCAAGCACCGCCGAGTTTAGATGGTCCTTCTACTTTGGTTTCTTAGCGCTGATAAGGGACCATCTCCACACCAAAAACCTCATACAAATGGCGCCGTTGCTGAGTAAAGGGACCAGAGTAAGGGGACCATTTGCGATGAGGGTGGCGCAGGCTAGTTGTTGAGCGGCTTGCGGGTCGCGGCCATGTGCTTGGCGCGCTCCACGTTTGCTGGTAGCAGGACCAGCGGTACGTCGTACTCCACCTCGCGCTCGCAGAACTCGGTGAAGCTCAGTGAGCCGGATCCGGTGTACATCTCGGCGAGCTTGGCCACGATGACGTGGTCGTTCTCGGTGGTGCCCTCGATGGGCCAGTCGCGGTCCAAAGCAGGGGAGCCGGAGTACATCTCAATCTGCTCATCTGCGGGTGGGGTGTAGGAGTCGGCGAGGTTGCCGGCCTCCTCCACAGCGCGGGCGAGGACGTGGTCGTAGGACATGAGCACGACATCATCCGAGGAGAGGAAAGCGGCCTTTTGGGCTTCGAAAGCCGAGGAGAAGTTGCGGGCGGAGGCGATGAAATCAAAGGCCTTCTGGTGGTAGTCTTCAACGCCGGCCGCCTTGAGGCGCTCCAGCGAGGAGATGGTGCCGGTCCAGCCGGGGTAGAGGCCCACGGTGCGCTCCGGGAAGCCGAGGCGAGTATCGGCGTGGGCCACGATGCGGTCGCAGGCCAGAGCGGTTTCGAAGCCGCCGCCCAGAGCGACGCCACGCACAGCGGCCACGACCGGAACCGGGGCGAACTTAAGGGCGCGTAGGGTGGTCGAGCCGTCCGAAAGGAGGGACTCGACGAGCGAGGCATCGCCGGACTCACCAGCGGAAGCGATGGAAGCGAGGTCTGCGCCCGCGCAAAAAACCGGCTTGTCATTACCAATAACCAGCGCGACGAGGTTCTCCGAGGACACGGCGCCCAGAGCGGCACGGATGACTTCGAGGGCGGGCGTTGGCAGGGAGTTCATCGGGGTGTGTAGGTCGATGATGCCGATGCGGCCAGCTGGGGTGGAGACCGCGTGGACAGCGCCCGCCTCCTGAGACACGATGGTCTCCGCATCCAGAGAAGCCAGGGTGACAACACCCTCGCGCGGCGCGAGTTCCTGACGTTCTCCCTGAGAAGAGAGCACCGAGCCCTTGCCGTAAAAACCGCCCGCCGAAGCCGCGGCGGAGACCAAGGCCGGGACGTTGGAGCCGTAGGCGGAGGCGACCCAGTCGATGCCGATGGCGTCGGCAAGCGCGAAGATGCCCTTCTTCCAGCCGAAACCAAGAGTAAGGCCCTCGTCGATGAGGCCCACGTGGTCCGCAATGTCAGGTGCGACCTCGCAGCAGTACGCCAGCGTGTCGAGAAAGACGGCGCGGGCAAAACGGCCGCCGGGGGAATCGGTCTCCATGACCTCGCGCGGATCTTTGAGGCCCACGACAGGATCGGTGGGCTGAGTGCGGGGTACGTATTCGTAGGAGGCGTTGATGACCTCGTCACGGCCGCGATAGAAGCCACCGTCACCGGTGCGGCCGGTCAGACCGCGGGAAACGAGGCCCTCGATGAAGGAGTCATCGCCGAGGGGGACGTCGAGAAGCGGATCGCCCGCCGGCAGGGCCGTCTCCAAAGACGTCCAAATGGGCTTGACCAGCTGGAGGCCAATGTAATCGAGCAGCCCGAAAATTCCGGTGCGGGGGATGCCGAAGGCGCGGCCGAAGGCAGCGTCGGCGAGCTCGTAGCTCACGTCGAACTCGCGGGCGCGGGCCACGCCGGCGGCCATCCAGTAGCAGCCCACGCGGTTGGCAATGAAGCCCGGGGTATCGCGGCATTCGAGCGCAATCTTGCCCAGGGTTTGCTCGATGGTTGTGCGCAGCGCGGTCTCCGTGGCTCCGGACGCGATGAGCTCCACCAGGCGCATGACCTTCGGCGGGTTAAAGAAGTGCGTGATGGCGAACTTATCGCGGCGGGTCTCCGGTACGCCCTCAAGCAGGGAGGCCAGCGGCAGGGTTGAGGTATTGGAGCTCAACAGAGCATCCGCTGACAAATGAGGTTCGATGGCCTCGTAGAGCGAGTGCTTGGCGCCGAGGTCCTCGAAGATGGCCTCGATGACCCACTCGCGGTCCTCCAGCAGGGCGTAGTCATCGCTGGCGCGCACGCGCTCGGCAAATTCCGGCAGGTGGAAACCCTTACGTTTAAGTTGGATATCGACGCCCTTCTGGGCACCCTCCGCATCCTGGTCCAGCAGCACGACGTCCATGCCCGCGGACGCGCAGAGCGCGGCAATACCGGAACCCATAGAACCCGCGCCGATGACGGCTACCTTGGTGATGCTCATTTACTTCGCTCCATTCTCAATAATCATGGCGATTCCCTGACCGCCGCCGATGCACATGGTGACCAGGCCATAGCGCTTGCTCTGGCGGCGCAGCGCATAAGCCAGCTTGGTCAGCAGGATGACGCCCGTCGCACCAACCGGGTGGCCGTGCGCGACAGCCCCGCCGTAGATATTCGTCTTCGCCGGGTCGAAGCCCAGCTGGTCCTGCACGGCGATGGCCTGGGCGGCGAAGGCCTCGTTGGACTCGATGAGGTCGATATCCTTCAGCTTCAGCCCGGCCTTTTCCAAAGCTTTCGGCACTGCGGCGACCGGGCCGATTCCCATGCGCGTCGGGTCCACGCCCGCGATGGACCAGGACACAATCTTCGCCAGCGGGTCCAAGCCGCGCTTGGTCACTTCTTCCGAGGTGGCGAGCACAGCGGCCGCCGCGCCGTCGTTGATGCCGGAGGCGTTGCCGGCGGTGACGGTTCCATCTTTAACGAAGACCGGCTTGAGCTTCGCCAGCTTCTCGACGCTCGTCTCCCGCACTCCCTCATCAAAGTCCAGCTCGCCGACCGGGACGATTTCCTCTGAGTGGACGCCTTCCGCGCGGGCCTTCACGGCGCGCTCCTGGGACTCGGCGGCGAACTCGTCCTGGCGCTCGCGGGAGATGGCGTTATCCGCGGCGACGTTTTCCGCGGTCACGCCCATGTGGCCGGTGCCGAAGGGGCAGGAGAGCGCGCCGGTAAGCCAGTCGTAGAGTTTGCCGTCACCCATGCGCTTGCCAAAGCGCGCGCCTTCGACGGAGTAGGGCGCGTTGCTCATGGATTCCGCCCCGACGGCGAGGGCCAGGGAGCCGTCGCCAGACTGCAGGAGCTGGGCCGCACTGATGACGGCCTGGACGCCGGAGCCGCAGAGGCGGTTGACGCCCATGGCGGTGGAAGAGTCCAGCATGCCTACGTTCCGGGCAATCGCGCGGGAGAGGTAGAGGTCCTTCGGCACAACGGGCATGACGTTGGAGGCCACGGCGGTATCGAGATCTGCACCAGTAAGCCCCGAACGATCAATAGCTGCTTCGGCGGCAAGCGAACCGAGATCAGTGAGGGAAAGGCGGGCCAGGCTACCTCCAAATTTGCCAATAGGCAGGCGCGCAGCTCCTGCGATGTAGATGTCCTGGGGCATGAGTTCCTCCGTAAATTAAACGAATCACGATTAGTTAACTCAGTATCCTAGGTCACCTTTTGGTGCTGTGCAACGGAATAGTGGTGTGGTTGTGATGATTTACCTGAAGCGGCGCATTTGTCCGTGAAAAGTGCTTGAAAGCCTCGAGAACGGTCCACTTGAGGGAGTAAGTGGACCGTTTGCTCAGGACTATCCGTGAGTCTGCGGCAGCGGTAGCAGCTGCAGGGCAGGTCGCTAGCTAGGTGCTAACAGGGTGGGGCTGAGGCGCTAGGAAATAGAAATACGCAAGGAAGCCGTGAGCTCCTCGTTGGGGGAGAGCGCTACGATGCCAAAACCGGAGTTGAAAGCGTCAGGAGGGCAGGTCATCGGCTCGATAGCCACGCCGGTGCGGTAGTGGTCACTGTCGGGGAGATCGGAAGTGAAGACCTGGACCCATGGTGCACTCTCGGTGTTCCAGCGCATATGTACTGAGCCTCCCGGGCCGCGAAGTTCTACATGGGCTTCTGAGTCGGAGGAGTTGAGGTCTCCGAAACAGTGGTCAATGCGCATTCCAGCGAGTGGGGTGTCGTTGCGTAGATCAAAGCCCAATTCGGCGGCGGGGCGCCAGGCCACGGGGAGATTACGCTCGTCAGCCTCGAGGACCGAGTCTGCGGGGACGCGCAGGATCCAGGAATCGGCGGTGGAGGCGTTATCTACCGTAGGTCCAGCGGGGGCGAGAGATCCGGCAGCGGAATCTGGAGCGGGCGGGCGAAGGTACGGGTGGAAACCTAAGCCCACAGGTGCATCGCCTTGGCCTTCGTTTCTGGCGGTTAAAGTCCACGTCAAGCCGTCAGGGGATAAGGAATAAGAGGTGAATACGCGTAGCAGGTGTGGGTATCCGGGCTGCGGGTGAATAAGGGTCTCCAGTGTGACCGAATCTTCCGTGTGCTGCACTGGTGCCCACTCTACCCAGCACACCAAGCCATGAATGGCAGTGTTAAAAGCGGGTTCAGTAATGGGGGTTTGCTGGGTTACGCCGTTAAACTCGTACGAACCATTAGCTAGGCGGTTGGGCCATGGGGCCAATGGTGAGCCGTGGTAGGCGGGGCGCGGGGAATCGGTGGGGTAGGAGTCGACAAGCGCGATGTTGTTGTGGCGCAATGTGCGCAACGCGCCGCCGACGCCGGAAATGGTTGCGGTGTAGCCAGAGGCGGTAATGGGATAGTCAGGGCCGGTAGCGTGCATATCAAATCCAGGGGGTGGGGTCATCGAATACAGGGGAAAGGGCGTCAAGGCTGGCGCCGACGAGGGTAGCGTTTTCGCGTAAATGCAGGGGGTGGAGGTTGATTGTGCGGTGTTCTATATCGAGAGCATGGCTAGAAATGGTGGAGCGGACAGTGGGTTCAATGCGATCAAAGAGGTCGGCAAAGTAGCCCGCGAACACTACGGTGGGTAGGTCCAAGGCGGTGATCATATTGGCTAGGGCAATGCCCAGCCAGGCTCCTACGGAGTCGGCCATGTCATCGGGGATGTGATTGGGTAGCTCGTTGATAGGTATCGATGCGTCAAGCTGCGCGGTATCGCGCATAGCCCAAGCTGAGGTGTATGCCTCCAAGCATCCTTGCTTCCCGCAGCGGCAGGTGGGGCCGTTGGGGCTGACTATGGTGTGGCCAATTTCGCCTGCCCATCCGTTAGTGCCTGGCAGGATGGCGCCGTCAATGACGATACTGCCGCCGATACCAGTCTCACCGTAGATGAGCAGGAAGGACTCTTCGCGTCGATGGAGGAGTTCGGTGTGGGTGATGATACGGGCGTCGTTGACTAGGCGAATGCCGGGGAGGGAGGGGTTATTTAGGGCGGATTCGATAAGGTCCGCTAGATTAACGTCTTCCCAATTGAGATTAGGTGCGGAGACAAGGTGGCGGGCGGCGACATCGGGGCGGCCTGGGACGGAGACTGTGATGCCGGCGATGCGGCATTCTGCGGGGAGGGCTGCAAGGGCGGGGGCTAGGAGTGCGGCGCAGCGGGCGGCGGCGTCTTCGGGTGTGGTGGTGGGGGAGGGATCGGTGGATTCGTAGAGTGTGGTGCCGGAGAGGCCGCGGATGCGCAATGAAATATGGTCGGCGCTGATGGAAAGCCCTACGCCGGCGAGGGTGGACGGCGCAATGGAGATGGGGGTGATCGGGCGTCCGGATCGGCCCTGGCGGGGGGGTATCCCTTCGTTAACGAGGCCACCAACGAGTAGTTCATCTACCAGCTTGGACACTGTGGGCTTGGTGAGTCCAGTTTTTGCGGCAATGCCTGCGCGGGAAAGGGGTTTCTCGGCGAATGAGAGAAGGCGCAGGATAGCCGCGATGTTGTGTGTGCGTAGGTCTGTTGGCTGCATGGTGTTTCCTCCTGCCTATCACCGTAATGCCAGAGGGGGTAGGCCTTGACAATCCTAGGTTAGTAAACAAAGCTTACTAAATGTATGTTCCGCAACATTGAAAGGTTTGGTTATGACCCGAATCACTCCCACTCGTGACGACAAATTCTCTTTCGGTCTTTGGACCACCGGTTGGCAGGCCCGAGACCAGTTTGGTGAGGCATCCCGCCCTGCTCTCGAGACCGTTGAGCACATCCACCGCCTAGCGGATTTGGGTGCTTGGGCATTTACGTTCCATGACAATGACGTAGTGCCGTTCGACGCCACCGACGCTGAGCGTGACAAGATTATCGGTCAAATCAAGAAGGCCGTCGATGAGACCGGCATGACCATTGAGATGATTACCACCGATACCTTTGCGCATCCCGTGTTCAAAGATGGTGCCTTTACCTCGAATGACCGCTCTGTACGCCGCTTCGGCCTGCGTAAAGTGCTCAAGAATGTTGACTTAGCTGCCGAACTGGGCGCCTCAACCTTTGTCATGTGGGGCGGCCGAGAAGGCTCCGAGTATGACTCCTCCAAGGATCTGCTTGCCGCTCACCAGCGCTATGCCGAGGGTATCGACACCGTTGCCGGTTACATTAAAGACAAGGGCTACGACCTACGTATCGGCCTCGAGCCAAAGCCAAACGAGCCGCGCGGCGACATCTTCTTGCCTACCGTGGGCCATGCCCTAGCGTTCATTGAACAGCTGGAGAACAAGGACATCATCGGCATTAACCCGGAGACCGGCCACGAACAGATGGCTACCCTTAACTACAACCATGGCCTAGCTCAGGCATTGTGGGCCGAGAAACTGTTCCACATCGACCTCAATGGTCAGAATGGTCCAATGTACGACCAGGACCTAGTCTTTGGCCACGGCAACCTCATCCAGGCCTTCTTCACTGTAGATCTCCTGGAAAACGGATTTCCGTCCCGTCCGGGGACTTATGAGGGTGCACGTCACTTTGACTACAAGCCGTCTCGCACTGAGTACACCGAGGGGCAGTACGACGCCGCCTACGCCAACATGGAGATGTACCTCATGCTCAAGGAGCGTGCGACCGCCTTCCGTGCCGATGCTGAGGTGCAGGAAGCTCTGAAATACTCCGGCATCGAAGAATTGGCACAGCCCACCTTGGCGGAAGGCGAGACTGTTCAGGACCTACTGAATGATCGCTCTGCTTTCGAGGACTTCGACGCTGACAAGGTTGCTGAGCGTAACTATGGCTTCGTCCGCCTGCACCAGCTGGCCATGCGTCACCTGATGGGCTTCGGCGAGTAAGGAACACTAATGGCACTGGTCCTGGGAATCGATTCATCTACGCAGTCCACCAAGGCGCTGCTTGTCGACGCCGACTCTGGCGACATCGTCGACGAGCGCCGCGCCCCACACCCTGAGGGAAGCGAGGTGAATCCCAAGGTCTGGCTTGAGGCTGTCGACGCTGCGGCCGGCCCTCTCCTGGAGCGCGCCGATGCCGTCGCAGTCGGTGGCCAACAGCACGGCATGGTTGCTCTTGACCAGGACGACCAGCCTGTTCGCGACGCTCTGCTGTGGAACGATACCCGGAGTGCGTCCGCTGCCGAACAGCTCATCGAGGAACTTGGCGGCCCCGAGGCTGCGGTCAAAGCCACTGGCTCTGTCCACGGTGTCTCCATTACCTCTACTAAGCTGCGCTGGATGCGCAACTACGAGCACGACAATGCCCAGCGCACGCACCGGGTGGTGCTCCCGCATGACTATGTCAGCCACCACTTGGCCCCTTCTTCCGAGTGGTTTACCGATCGTGGCGATGCCTCCGGCACCGGATATTTCGATCCGCAGGTCAATAACTGGTCCACTGACCTTAAAATCCAAGCTTTGGGTCATGATTTTGACACTCCAGTTATCGCACCGCGCCCCAACGCGGTTATGGGGCAGACTCCATCCGGAGCCATTATGGCGCCGGGAACTGGGGACAACATGGCTGCGGCTTTGGGGCTGGGGCTGACGGGCTCTGATGTCTCTGTGTCCATCGGAACATCCGGGGTGGCTGCTATGACCACCTCCACAGTTCCACAAGACATTAGTGGCTCTATCAATGGCTTTGCGGATGCTACGGGTCAGTGGTTACCGCTGGCGTGCACGCTTAATGGATCTCGAATTCTAGATTTTGGGTGTTCCATCCTTGGAGTGGACCACGAAGGTCTTTCCGAATTGGCCCTGGCGTCTGAACCCGGGGCCCGCGGCGCAGTGTTCATTCCTTACCTCGATGGTGAGCGCACCCCGAACCGTCCATATGATACAGGGCGCCTGCTCAACCTGACCCGTAGCGTTCGCCGTGAAGACATCGCCCGTGCGTTTGTGGAAGGCTTGCTGTGCTCGCTTGCTGATGCGGTTTCTTTCCTCGAGAACGTCTCTGGCGATACAGCCGGACGTCTATTGTTCATTGGCGGCGGTGTGAAGTCCCGTGCTGTGCGAGAGCTCGCTCCGACGGTTTTTGGCAAAGAAATCGAGGTTCCAGAGCCGGCAGAGTACGTAGCCTTGGGCGCTGCCCGCCAGGCTGCGTGGGTGTTGTCCGGGGCTGACGAGCCCCCTCAGTGGGACTCCCGCGGATCACGGACCTTTGAAGGCACTCATGCTCCTGAGGTTTTGGAGGCGTATCGCGCAGCCCGAGGATAGCCTTTTTGAAGCCCGCCAGTCCCTCTGTATGCGGGGTCTGGCGGGTTTTGTCGTGCCTGTGTAGCAGGCGCATGGAACAGCCAGGCCTTCTGTGAAAACAGACCGTCGGCCTTTCGCACTTTTCGCTGTCTCCTCTCTCCGCTGTTCGTCGATCCACATCGCCCCGCCAGTTCCACTTCCTCTTGTCACCCGTCAAGGCCTTGTCTCGCGTCGCCCCGCGCCTTACAAATGTTTCTAGCTGGTGGATTCTGGTCTGCTTATTCGGCGTCCTTTCTCCTGGGCTGTGCCGTCTGCTTGTAAGCAGATCTTTGTACGGAAGGGGGCGGAAGTAGTCGCTTTTAAAGCATAAAAGCCCGCCGCCGTGAAGCGCCGGGCTAGGGGGTGGGGAGGTGGATCTACATTTCCATTTCCTCGAGAGTCTTACCGTTGGTCTCCTGCAGCATCTTCCACACGAAAATGAAGGAGAGAGCGGAGAAGAAGGCGTACAAGCCATATGCAAAGGCCAAGCTAGCTTCAGCCAGTACGGGGAAGGTGGTAGAGACGATGAAGTTGGCAATCCACTGCACCGCTACAGCTACGCCCATAGCAATGGCGCGGATGCGGTTGGGGAATATCTCGCCCAGCAGAACCCAGACCACTGGGCCCCAGCTGATGTCGAAGCCAATGGCGAAGAGGTTGCCGCCTGCCAACGCCACGGTGCCCCAAATGCCTGGAAGGCTGACCTCGCCGGCAACGGAGATGGCTTGGCTGAAGGATACAGTCATCATGACGAGCGATACGGTCATCACGGCCGAACCGGTTAGCAGCATGCGTTTGCGGCCCACCTTGTCCACCAGTAGCAAAGCGATGATCGTGAAGATGACGTTAATGATGGATGTAATAACTGAGATGAGTAGCGAGTCAGATTCTTCGAAGCCGACTGAGCTCCACAGGGTGGTGGAGTAGTAGAAGATGACGTTAATTCCGCAGAACTGCTGGAAGATAGACAGCAGAATGCCGACCCAAATCAAAGGGCGGAAGTAGAAGCGACCGCCAAGAAGGTCGCTGAAGCTTTGGCGCTTTTCGTTGGCAACGGTAGACCGAATATCGGCGATGGCGGAGTCGACATCGGTAGGAGCGACTCCCACGTATTGTTGCAGGATTCGGCCAGCTTCGGAGAGATTGCCCTTAATGACTAGGTAGCGTGGGGACTCTGGAAGGCGGAAGGCCAAAATGCCGTAAATGACTGAAGCGACGATTTCCGAGAGGAACATCCAACGCCATGCCTTCATACCGCCGAAACTAGCCGCTGCACCTCCAGCGCTCCACGCAATGCAAGCGCCGGTAAGCAAGGCAGCGAACATACCAACCATGATGGCTACCTGTTGTAGGGTTCCTAGACTGCCGCGATGCTGGGCGGGAGAGACTTCAGCGATGTAAGCCGGAGCGATGACGGAGGCTAAGCCGATGCCGATACCGCCTACGAATCGCCAGATAATGAAGTCCGCAATGCCGAGAGCAAATGCCGATCCGATCGCGGAAATAGATAGCAATATTGCGGCAACGACCATCGTGCGAACGCGACCATATTTGTCTGTGAGTGGACCAGCGATCCAAGCGCCGAGAGCTGCGCCGAGCAGAGCACATGACACTGAGAATCCAGTGAGGCCGCTGCTCATGTGGAATTCGGCGGTGACAGCGTCAACGGCTGAGTTGATGATGGCAGAGTCAAAACCAAAGAGCACTCCACCGAGTGCGGCGGTAGCGACGATGCCGATGAGGTTCTTGGAAATCTTTCCGTCGTTGCGGTGGGAGAGATGCCCTGCCTGCGAGGCGGTGGGGGTGGACATGAAAGCCTCCTATTTAATCCATCTGCAGTTAGTAAACATTACTTACTAAACTAGTGTTAACTAGACCATACACTTGGCGGCGTCTGCCGTGAATCACATGCGCAAAGTTGTATAACTCGTCTACCCCCGCATGGGTGATGGATATCGGCGCTTTTGGCGATGGCATTGTGCGGTCGCTGGAATGCTCGAGTGTTTAATCTGAATAGCTAAAGCTACGGCTCTCGATGGCGCCCTCTTGGGATTTGTCTTGCCCCGCTTGGGATTGCTTCTTTGGTGGCCGCCCTTGTGTGGGGGCCGGAGATTACCCACGTGTCTACCCCCATTCAAGTGGGAAAGTGCAGTTCATGCGCTTTCGCTGTTGGGGTCCATGGGGCAGAATTCGAACTTCATTTACAGATTGTTGAACAACCTCTATGCTTTACCCAACGTGAAAATGCGATCTCCGTCACGAAAGGTTCTTGACAGTGAGCTCTGAATCAATCCCGCAGTCTGACCGCGAGGCCACGCCTGCCTCTCACAGCAACAGCACTAGCTCCGAAACCCAAGCCGCGCCCAAAGGCATCGGCGCCATGGCAGGCGCCATGTTCCTCATGGCCACCTCCGCCATTGGCCCGGGCTTCTTGACCCAAACCTCCGTCTTCACCGTGCAGATGGGAGCGGCCTTCGCCTTCGCTATTGCGCTGTCGATCATCGTCGACATCGCCATTCAGCTGAACGTGTGGCGCGTCCTCGCTATCTCCGGCATGCGTGCCAACGAGCTGGGCAACACCGTTCTGCCCGGCCTCGGATGGTTCCTTGCCATCCTGGTCTTCATCGGCGGCATGGTCTTTAATATCGGCAATATCGCCGGCTCCGGCTTGGGCCTGAACGCCATGCTCGGCATCGATGCCCGCATCGGCGGCCTCATCGCTTCCGCCATCGCCATCTTCATCTTCCTGTCCAAGCGCGCAGGCGTAGCGCTCGACCGCATCGTCGCTGCACTGGGCGCCATCATGATTCTGCTCATGCTCTACGTGGCGATTGTCTCTCAGCCGCCGGTGGGCGAGGCCCTGAAGAACACCGTCATGCCGGAGAGCGTCGATTTCTTCGTCATCACCACCCTCATCGGCGGTACGGTGGGCGGCTACATCACCTTCGCCGGTGCGCACCGTCTCATCGACTCCGGCCTCTCGGGCCCGGAGAACGTCAACGCGATTACCAAGACCTCCGTTCTCGGCATCATCGTCACCGGCATCATGCGCGTGCTGCTCTTCCTCGCGGTCCTCGGCGTTGTGTCTACTGGTGTTGCGCTCTCTGAAGACAACACCGCTGCCGATGCTTTCCGCCACGCCGCCGGCGAGTTCGGCCTCCGCGCCTTCGGCGTCGTCCTCTTCGCCGCAGGTCTGTCCTCCGTTATCGGTGCCTCCTACACCTCCATCACCTTCGTGACCACTCAGAAGGTCAGCCCGCGCACCCGCAACTTCCTGACCGTCGGGTTCATCGTGGTCTGCGCCATCCTCTACGGCATTCTCAACTCCGCGCCGCAGAAGCTCCTCATCTTCGCGGGCGCCTTCAACGGCATCATCCTGCCTATCGCCTTCGCCATGATCATGTGGGTCGCGTTCAAGCGCCACGACCTCACCCACGGTGTCAAGCAGCCGATGTGGCTCCTCATCGCTGGCGTGCTAGCGCTCGTGCTGGAAATCTTCATCGGCATCAAATCCATCTCCGGAATCGTTAACCTATGGGCATGATGCAGACTCCGTCAGAGGTGCGCGCCTTTGCTCGCACGCACGACATGATCACCACTGCCGGCCACGCCCGCGGCTTCATGCAGGCCAACCTCATCGCGCTGCCGAGCAAGTACGCTTTCGACTTCCTCCTCTTCGCTCAGCGCAATCCCAAGCCGTGCCCCATCGTCGGCGTGCTGGAGGCGGGGCAGTACACCTCTGAGCTCATCCCGGGCGGCGACATCCGCACCGATATCCCCGCCTACAACATCTATGAGGACGGCCAACTCACGCATACGCTTGACGACGCTTCCCCGTTCTACTCCGACGACATCGTCTCCTTCCTCATCGGTTGTTCCTTCACCTTTGAGAATGCGCTCGTGGAAAACGGCATTTCCATCGCTCACATTGACCAGGGGCGCAACGTGCCGATGTATCGCACGACGATTCCCTGCGCTCCCGCCGGCGTCTTTTCGGGGCCCATGGTGGTCTCCATGCGCCCGATTCCTGCGAGCCAGGTTTCCGATGCCGTCCGCATCACCTCCCGCTACCCAGGCGTCCATGGCGCCCCGGTTCACGTGGGCGACCCCGCCGCCATCGGCATCGAGGACCTATCGCATCCCGATTTCGGCGAAGCTGTCGACATTCCCGAGGGCACCATCCCGGTCTTTTGGGCGTGCGGCGTGACCCCGCAGGCCATCGTGATGAACTCGCGTCCCAGCCTGGCCATTACGCATGCCCCGGGCAAGATGCTCGTCACCGATATCCCAGACCGCGATTTCCTCATCCCTTAGTTACTGCCCTTAGTTACTGCCGCAGCGGCTGGAGTGCTTTCCGGTCTCGTCATTCTGCTCCACGCCGCGGCACTACCTTCCGTGACTAGACGCCTCACACTAATCGCGGCGCACCGCCGAGTACGCTGCCGCGTGGCTCGTCACCAGATGGCATCTCACAAAAGGCATCCCGCAGATGGCATCCGCCAAAAGGTGTCTTTGGGGCTAAAAACGCCATGTGTGCAACCCAAAAGGCGTTTTTAGGCGTGAAAACGCCTTTTGACTGACGCCTTTTAGAAGATGCCATTTGCGAACTGCCCCCATGGCCGCTCATTAGCTGTTTGCGCAAGCGAAAACGGTCCCGCGGGCGAAAAAGGCCCGTAAACGCAGGGTAGGCCCGCGGGCGAAGCTGGATCCGCGGGCGAAGAAGTACCTGCAAACGCTGGCGGTCCTGTGTCGCGGAGGCGCAGTTAAAGGACCCGGAGAATCGATTCCATCGCGCGCATCAAGTCCGCACGGCAGGCATCGGCGGCGGCTTCACGTTCGCCTTGCGCGATGAGGTGGGCCAAGTCGATGTTGGCTTGGACGTGATTATCGTGAATCTGCGGGTAGCGCTCCAGCGTCAACAAGAAGGTCAAGCGCATCCGCGCCAGCAGGTGCGACATGGAGCGGTCCAGCGTCGGCGAGCCCAAGCCAGCGACCAACTGCCGGTGGAAGCGCTGGTTGATGAGGGGGCGGGGTGCGTCGGAAAGCACGGCGGATTCGGTCAGCCGCACCAGCTCGCCTGGGTCTTCGAAGGTGGCATAGCGCGCCGCGGCCGGCTCGATGGCAGCGCGCGCAAAGTACAGATCGCGCACGAAATCGGCATCCGGGGTGGCAATGAACACGCCCCTGTGCGGGATGCGCTCCACGATGCGCTCGGAAGCGAGCATGGCGAAAGACTCCCGCAAGGTGTTGCGGGAGCATTCGAAGCGCTCGGCGGCGCGGACCTCGCTGAGCTGATGTCCGGGCATGTACTCGCCCTCGGAGATGGCGGCGCGAAGCGCGGAGGCGACGGAATCTGCAAGCATGCGACTTACAGTAGCCCGCCGCTTAAGAAATCGTGGCGATCACCGCGCCCGGTTCCAGCCTGGATCCTTCTTTCGCCACGCGGCTCAGCTTTCCGGCGGACGGGGCCTTGACCGCGGATTCCATCTTCATGGCCTCAATCGTGGCGATGGCCTGGCCTTCCACGACGGCCTCGCCGTCCGCCACGTTCCACGCCACGAGGTTGGCCTCGTAGGGGCAGGTCACTTCGTTACCGTTGGCGCTGGCACCGGAGGCCGCGCTTGCCGACGCCCCCTTCACCGGCCCCTGCGACAACATATCGGTGGGGAAGCCCACGCTGACCAGCTTGCCGTCGATCTCCAGCGCCACGCGGGTGCGCTGCGCATAGATGGCCTCGACGGGGACCGTTGTGCTCGTGGCCTCCGCGGAAGGGCGGTAGTTGTGGTCGAGCCAGTCGGTGTAAATGCCGGCCGCGGCATCGGCGTCGCCATGGTCCACGAGGACCTGGGAGGAGACCATATCGCGGTGGAAGGGCAGCACGGTGCGCACACCTTCGATGTCGAATTCCTTCAACGCCTGCTGCGCGCGCTTCAGCGCGATCTCCCGGGTCGGGCCCCAGACCAGGAGCTTGGCCACGAGCGAGTCATAGTAGGGCGGGACGATGGAACCGGAGCGCACGCCCGAATCCACGCGGATGCCAGGACCCGTCGGCGGCTCGAAGCGCACGATGGTGCCGGGGCACGGCGCGAAGCCGTTGAGGATGTCCTCGGCGTTAATGCGGAATTCGAAGGCGTGGCCATCGGACACAGGGTCCGATGCGTCTGAAGCTTGCGCTTCAGACGAGGAAGAGGAATCAGACGGGGAATCTGACGCGGGAGCGTCAGATAGGAAAGACAACGGTTCGCCGGAGGCGATGTGGAACTGCTCCGCAATGATGTCCACGCCCGTGACCATCTCGGTCACCGGGTGCTCCACCTGCACGCGGGTATTGACCTCGAGGAAGGAAATCGTGCCATCCTCGGAGACGATGTACTCGACGGTGCCTGCACCGGTGTAGCCGACCTTCGCGCAGATGGCGCGGGCGCCTTCGTGGATGCCGGTGCGCTGCTCGTCGCTAAGCGCGGGTGCCGGGGCCTCCTCGATGAGCTTCTGGAAGCGGCGCTGCGTGGAGCAATCGCGGGTGCCCAGCACGGCGACGTTGCCGTGCGTATCGGCCAGAATCTGCGCCTCCACGTGGCGCGGGTGGGTCAGGAACTTCTCCACGTAACATTCCGCACGCCCGAAAGCCTCCTTGGCCTCGCGGCCGGCGGAGTTGAAGGCGGCCTCGATGTCCTCGAGGTTTTCCACCACCTTGAGGCCGCGTCCGCCGCCGCCATAAGCCGCCTTGATGGCGATGGGCAGGCCGTGCTCCTCAGCGAAGGCTCGGGCCTCCTGCCAGTCATCGATGGGATCGGAAGTACCCGGTGCCAGTGGGGCGCCGACCTCCTCGGCCACGCGGCGCGCAGCAATCTTGTCACCGAGCAGCTCGATGGACTCCGGCGACGGGCCAATCCACGTCAGGCCGGCCTCAGCCACGGTGCGGGCAAAGTCGGCGTTCTCCGAAAGGAAGCCATAACCGGGGTGGATGGCGTCAGCGCCGGCGCGCACGGCGATATCGAGGAGCGCCGGGATGTTCATGTAGGTATCCGCCGCGGAGTTGCCGGGAAGCGCATAAGCTTCGTCAGCCACCTGGGTGTGCAGGGCGCCAGCATCGGCTTCGGAGTAAATGGCGATGGAGCGGATGCCCAGGTCACGCGCGGTGCGGGCGATACGGACGGCGATCTCGCCGCGGTTAGCAATAAGGACTGCAGAGATCATGGGTGGGTGTTCCTTTACTAGTGGTTAAGCGAGTTCAAAGCGGACCGTCGCCCCCGGTGGGAGCTGTGCGGCAATATCAATATCTTCTTCAAGGACAGTGGCGATGACCGGGTAGCCACCGGTCACGGCGTGATCGCGGAGGAAAATCACGGGCTCACCACTCGGCGGGACCTGGACCGAACCGGCAACCATGCCCTCCGAGGGCAGCTCGCCCTCGCGGGCGCGGCTCAACGCTGCGGAACCCTCCGGGCCGACCAGGCGAACGCCCACGCGGTTGGATTGCGCGGTAACAGTCCACTCGGTGGCCAGGAAGGCCTCCAGGCTCTCGGGAGTAAACCAGTCATCGCGCGGGCCGAGCACGCAGCGCAGCACGCCCTCGGTCTGGCCATTCGCGCCTTCACGAACGCGCATCGGGTTACTTAGCTGGGCATCGGTCATTGCGGTGGAGCGGGGGAGGACGCCGATGACGTCGCCCAGCCGCACTGGCGCAGGGCCCAGCCCAGAGAGCACATCGGTGGAGGCCGAGCCCAGCTCCGCATCCGCCACGATGCCGCCGCGGATAGCGATGTAGTTGCGCAGACCCACCGTCGCGGGATCCACGGTCACCGTTGAGCCAGCGGTGACGAGCACCGGGCGCGCGAGGTGCACCGGCATATCGTCCAGCAGGACGCGGGATTGGGCGCCGGTGACGCACACGACGGCGTCGGTCAGCGCGCGCAGGCGAATGCCGCCGATATTCTCTAGCACGGTGGCGCCGCGCGGATTGCCCACCGCGACGTTGGCCGTGGCCGCCGCCGCCAGGTCGGCCGCACCCGAGGGCGTGACCCCCAAGTTGCCGCGGCCCGGGCGACCCTGATCCTGGAAGAGGGTGAGCAGGCCCGCATCGAGGACCTCCAAGCGCGGCAGGCGTGCCGGTGTGCGGCGGCCGAAAGGCGTGGTGGACACCACCTCTGGCAGTGAGCTCACCGCACGGTAGCGTACGCGGTCACCGGGCTGAACCAGCGCTGGCGGGTGGGCATCGGATTCCCACATCGGGGTCGAGGTGGTGCCCAGCAGCTGCCAGCCGCCGGGGGAGACGCGCGGGTAGACAGCGGAGAAACCGCCAGCAATACCCACGGCACCCGCCGGCACCGCGGTGCGCGGGGTGGCGCGGCGCTCGATGTTGAAGTTCTGCGCCGGGTCCGCCGGGGTGCAATAGGTAAAGCCTGGCGCGAATCCGCCGAAGGCGGCGAGCCACTCGGTAGACGTGTGCCAGTCAATGAGGCCTTCGCGCGACATCCCCATCAACTCGGCGGCCTCGTCGAGGTCTTCGCCGTCATAGAGAACGTCGATTTCCACAAAGCGCGGATCCTCGCCCGCCTGCGCGGTGGGGTGGAAGTCCTGCAGTTTCTCGGCGGAAGCTGCGGCGGAGTTCGGCGTGGCAAAGGTCAACAGCAGGGTGGTGGCAGCAGCAATCGCGTCGACTTGGTCCTTGAGCGGATTAGCGTCGAGGGCCGCGTGCCACGCCATGACCTGCGACAAGTCCTCCAGCTCTACGAGCAGCGCGCGCGTTCCTACGGGGTGAATATGCATCAGATAGCGCTCCGAATCTCAATCCCGCGCGCCTGCAGCTCCTTGACTACACCGCGCAGCAGCTTCACCGCGCCGGGCGAGTCACCGTGCGTGCACACCGACTGAGCATCCACGTTGAGCACGGAGCCGTCGATGGCGGTGATGGATCCGGTTTCGGCGACTTCGAGCACGCGCTTGACGACGTCCCCCTCATCACCCATCACCGCATTCGCTTCTCGCCGGGAGACGAGTGTGCCATCGGGGTTGTAGTTGCGGTCAGCGAAGGCCTCACGGATGACGGTGAGTCCTTTCTTCTCGGCGATGTCAACGGCGATGCCGCCGGGTAGCAGCATGACGGGCAGATCACCGAAGGCCTTGATGCCGTCGATAACGGCGTGGGCCTGGGCCTCGTGGTGGACGATGGTGTTGTACATCGCGCCGTGCGGCTTGACGTAGGCAACGCGGGTTCCGTTGGCCTGGGCCAGGGCTTGGAGGGCGCCGATTTGGTAAGTGACTTCGTCGGCAAGCTCGGCAGGATCGTAATCGATGAAGCGGCGGCCGAATGCTGCTGGGTCGTTGTAGCCCACGTGCGCGCCGACGGTGACGCCTGCTTCTGCGGCCGCCTTGAGGGTGCCCGCGATGGAGTGCGGGTCGCCGGCGTGGAAGCCAGTGGCGACGTTGGCGGAGGAGACGAGCTGGAGCATCGCGGCGTCATCGGCCACGGGGTTGCCGGCGGTGGTTTCGCCGAGGTCAGCGTTGAGGTCTATGTGCAGCGTGCTCATGACAGGAGGACACCTCTTCTATAGTTCTCGAATTGTTGAACAATCTATGGGTGCCTAGTGTAGTCCGCATCACGTCAGTTTGTGAAGTGTGTCCCGCAACTGCGTTGTGGGGGTAAGTGAAAGCGCCCCCGTGCCACGGGTGCTGTGGCGCGGAGGCGCTGGTATTAGGTGCCTGTGCAACAGGCGTTAAAGACTTAGAGCTTCAGGGCGTTCTTGACGAACGGGAAGGCAGCTGCGATGACGGCGAGAACGCCGGCAACGATAGCAGCGATGCCGAGCGGGGTCGGCTTGTTGTCCTCGGAGGAGAGCTCATCCTTAACGGAGCTCTTCTTGTCCTTGTCCTTGTCTTCGGACGGGTTCTTGTCCTTATCCTTATCCTGCTCGTTCTTGTCCTTGTCTTTGTCCTTATCCTTGTCCTGCTCGTTCTTGTCCTTGTCCTTGTCTTCGTCCTTGACAGGTGCAGGATCCTGGCGCTCGCCGTCGACGATATCGTAGTCGACCTTGCCCGGGCCGCCCTGGGAAGCGCCCCAATCGCCGAGGTCGATCGATTCGGAGTCGCACACTGCTGCGCCTTCCTTGGCCATTTGGAAGACATCGAAGCGGCTCAACGTGAGCTCTGCATTGTCGGTGGCCTGCCAGGCGAACTCGCTCACCTTCTTGAAGGTGTGGTCCTTGCCGTCAATTTTGACGGTGAACTCAGCCTTCGGGGTACCGCAGTTGGTAGTGGTGGCAGCTTCCTCGGCAGAAGCGACGGTGGTGCCAGCGAATACGAGAGAGCCAGTCAGGGTTGCGGCGAGCAGGCCGCGGGAGAAGTGATTCATGTTGTCTCCAGTAGAGATGAAATAGAAGTGAAAAATAGTGAATCGGAAAGGTTTTAGAACCAATCAGATAACCGGTATCGGCTGAGGTAAGAGTGTAGTTTGCTCGTGCGGCGGATGTCGCAGTGTTGAATATAAATTTGACTATTTTTAATCTGACCCTTAGCTAACGGGTGTTTTCCGGACATCGAAAACACCCCCAATCACTTGAACGAAGTGATTGGGGGTGACTAGTCAACGCCGAAGAAATGGCGTTTTAGTGCTTCAGGTTAGAACGGAAGCTTGATACCCAGTGCGCGTGCAGCATTCGGGACGATTGCAGCCAGAGCGCCAAGGACGCCAATGACGATTGCTGCGATACCCAAGTCGGTCGGCTTGCCGTCCTTGGAGGACAGTGCGTCCTTGATGCCGTCAAAGGAGCTCTTGTCCTTGTTTTTATCCTTGTCGCCCTCGGACTCGTCATCGTCGCCGTTTTCGGAGTCTTCGTCGTCGCCGTTGTCAGCGTCGTCGCCGCCGTCGCCCTCAGACTCGTCGTCGTTGTCAGCGTCATCGTCGCCGCCCTCGGACTCGTCGTCGTTGTCGGCGTCATCGTCGCCGCCGGTGTTGCCGTCGGACTCGTCGTCGCCACCGTTTTCAGCGTCGTCATCGCCGCCCTCAGACTCGTCGCCGTCGCCGTTTTCGGAATCTTCATCGTCGCCGCCGGTGTTGTCGTCGGACTCGTCGTCGCCGTTGTCAGCGTCATCGTCGCCGCCGGTGTTGCCGTCGGTCTCGTCGTCGATATCGATAGGTTCGGAATTGCAGACATCTGCGCCTTCCCATGCCAGCTCGAAGATCTCGGCGCGGTTTAGCTCAACCTCTTCATCGTCGATGGCCTGCCACAGGAATTCGCTGACTTTCTTGAAAGTGTGCTCCTTGCCATCAACGGTAGCCGTGAACTCGGCCTTCGGGGAGCCGCAGGGGTTGGAGGTTTCTTCGGCGCTGGCGGTGGTGGCCCCAGCGAATGCGAGTGAACTGGTCAGGGTTGCGGCAAGCAGGCCGCGAGAGAAGTTAGACATAAGTACTCCGAGAATAGGTAGAAGGTGAAAGGGTGATGGAAAGTGGAATGAATCATTCCGTTAACCGGTATCGGTTGGGTTCGGAGTGTAACCCAGATCCCACGCGTGCGGCTGATGTAAGACGAAAAACCTTCGATTTTCGGGAGTACTCCCCATGAACACACAAAGGCACCCCCAATCCACGCGATGGTGGTGGGGGTGCCTGTGCGCTTAACGACGTCCCTTAGGACGTTCAAGCTTCAGTGATTAGAACGGAAGCTTGATGTTCAGAGCCTTAGCAGCGGCCGGAACGGCAGCAGCGATTGCGCCAAGGACGCCGAGGACGATGGCAGCGATGCCCAGATCGGTCGGCTTGCCTTCCTCGGAAGACAGCTTGGCCTTAATGTCGTCGAAGGAGCTCTTCTCCTTGTTGGTATCGCCCTTGCCTGGCTCCTTGTTGGTATCACCCTTGCCTGGCTGCTTGTCATTGCCCGGTTGCTTCTCGCCCTCGGTCTTACCAGCGTCGTCGCCGGCCCCGCCCTCGGTC